>CALELH010000499.1 GCA_937902595.1 uncultured Myxococcales bacterium | reverse complement strand
TTGGTTGGCAGACCCGGGGTCACGAAGACCGGTCGAGTCTGGGTATCGTATCCCTGGGCGCGAATGGTCAGCATATAGTGGCCTGGGTCGACGTTCTCCATAATGAACGATCCGTCTTCTTCTGGATCAAAGTCGGTCCGTGGTTCGCGTCGGTCGGGAAATGGGCTTATGGGCTGATCGTCTGAACCCGCCGCGCCGTCTTCATCTTCGCCTTGGTCCTGCTCATCGGGATCGGCGATGACCGGATCTAGCTTCATGAAGATCCCGTTCATTCGGTTTGGTGTCTGATATTGTCGCAGACCGATCTGACCAAGCACCGTCCCACTAAATGGAGGGAGGAAGACAGGGGCGGCGAGATTCACTTCGCTCCATGCATCCACTTGAAGTGGGTCGGATTGCCATGGTGCGTGCTGCGCGAGTACGACGTTAACCGAGCGAGCCCCCTCTAGAACACGCAGAGTGAAGCGACCTTCGGTGTCTACGACCGTCACCTCGTAGCCATCATCTGAGGAGACGACCGCGCCCGTCGCAGGGTAGCCGCTCATGGTGAAGGCCCACCCCTTTACTTGGCCTAAGACCGGGACGAGGGGTATCGTACCGACATCCATCTCCGCGCCGAGGGGAATCTCGACGACCACAGGGCCTCCGGTCAAGCCGGGGCCCCAGGCAGTGAGTCGATAGGCCCCAGGGATAATGTCAGTGATCTCAAAGCGCCCATTCTCGACCACCTCGCCGGTTCTGGACACTGCCTCTGTTCCGATTGGGTCCAAATGGACCGTGACGCTCTCCACTGCGCTGACGTCAAAGCCGGTCGGTGGTATGAGGCGGCCGCTCATGACGGAAGGGCGTTGCTGGATAAGCGGCGTGTCCGGATCCAGCGGGTGTACTGGATCCACGTCGGCGCAGCCGGTGAGCGTGACCAAGGACGCCAGGAAAATCAGGAGCGTCGATGTTTTGAAGCGCTTCATTCCACAGCTCCGTAAAGCTCAGGGTCTAGGATTACCTGCGTATCGCCAGTAAACGCGCTGTCGATCATCGCGGTCAGCCAGACCATGCCCGAACCCAGAAATAATGTGTTCGCGGCGCCATACCTATCGTTGGCTTCCTCTCGGAGACTCACGTCCTCTAATCGATCGCTAGAGCGATACGTATTCTCAGCGGATGATCCGAGATACACCGAGGTGAGGCCCGCGAGGAGCGCGGCCGAGAAGATCGTCATATAGACCGCGCCGCGTCCAGTCTCGCCCTGGTAGAGTTGGCCCCAACCAGGCATCGCAGCGGAGCGGAGGAGCGTGCCCTTGTAGGTCTTCTCGAGACGAACTTGGCTCACGTACTCTTGGAATGCGCCTTGCTCAAACTCTTGACTCACGACGCCGAGGCGCTTGCCTGTCTGAATGTCGATGGCGCGGGTGTCCACGGTGTATCCATTCCCATTGGAGCTCGCGGTCCCGATGATGAGCGTGTCCGCGCCCACTGACACGCCGGCTGCGCGTGCCTCATCTAGGTCGAAGCGACCCATATCATCGCGCTGCAGAGGCTCGATCGTGCGCTCAAGAAGGAGCGGATCAGTCTGAACGATACCTGTTCGCTTGGTGAGGCGGTTGGTCATAACAGACTGACTAACCGTGCCCACGTGCCTGTCCTTTGCGTCTTCATCGAGGGCGAGGAAGGGGAGAACCGCGATGCGGTGAACTCCCGGACGTGCCTTCATGCCTGTCTCGAGCCTTAAGCTCATATCGGTGAAGCCCGCGAGGACATCTTGTGTACGCACACCTGGCAGGAAGACCATTCCGTTGGCGTCGGGGGGGTCGTCAGATGCGGCCGCAGGGGTCTCTGGGGCAGCCTCTTCCGTGGTCTCCCTTACCGCCGTGTCCACTGGCTCCGTGGCCGAACTTGGGAACGCGGGAGTGATGCCGGGTGGAGTCACCGAGGCGATTGGCGTGATCGGCGCGGCGGTAGCATGGGGCGCGTCGGGTAGAGACCCGGAAGCGACCCGCTCGATCACGTCTCCTTGGGAAGATGGGGCTGGTGTCTGGGCCGAGGGAGCGGCTGATGGTGCAGCGCCATTGGTGGACGGCGTGCTCTCCGTCCCTGCTATGGCCACCTTAGCGCCCTGATTCTTCTTCGCCTCCATATCCGGTGGCACGCTCGGCCTCGGGACCGATATCCTGATCCCTTCATCCTCGACGAACACCGAGATACGCTTCATGAGACTTCGGTTGACGACCTTCTTCTTGAAGCGAACTCGCAGCACTGCGCCGGGGGGTCTCTCGCTCGAGGCGTGTAGCAAAACTCGCTTCAGCTCTGGATCCTTCGCCTTTACCCACCGCCGTTTGGCGGTGACGCCGCCAATCCTGAGGATGAGCACCTTTCCGGTCTTATCCGGGATCGCCTCGGCCTTGCTTGCATCAAGCTCTTTGGTCGCGGTCACGGTGAAGTCGAGCGTCTTAGTACGCCCTTCGAAGATTACGCGGTCTACCCGTCCGGGTTTCGCCAACGCCGCAGTCGGCAGGCCAAGTAGCAAAGCGAGCGCGCCCAATATCGTGATGCGGGTCATCATCGTGACAGCCTTCGAGAATAAACGAGAAAAGTCAAAGAATTTAAGCCCTTGTCTTTTGTTTGCTCTCCGGTCTCTCGGCTCGAGAACCCTAGGTTCACGGACCTGTTGGCGGAGAGCTCCGCACTGGTATTCAGCAAGCAGTGTGCCAGCTAAGCATTGATAGTCTCAACTCCTTTAGCGCAAAGAGGATTCCCTCCCAAGGGTTCTATGGAGTCCTTCAGAATTAGACGTCAATTTGTCGCTTTTTGTCAGTCTTGTGACGGCCGGGTTGGCCAAACGTGGCATTAGTGCCCGTACTGTTCCAGCACTCTGCTCACCTCCCGGCAGTAGCCAACGCCAAAGAAGTGCACGTGGACGAGTATATAATAGAGTTGGTAATAGGGGATGGCCTCTTCGACCTCGCGGGGGATAGGGAGACGCTCCTCGTAGCTGCTCCAGAAAGATTGAGGGAAGCCGCCGAACAGGCGCATCATCGCTAGATCAACGCCCCTTTCTCCACACCAGACGCTGGGGTCTATCAGGCTGGCGCCCCTCTTGGACATCACGACATTTCCGGACCAGAGGTCTCCGTGGAGCAGGCAGGGACCCTCCGTCGGTGGGCTATAGCTCTCCAAGAGAGAGATGATTCGGTGCTTGAGCGCACCGAGCGGGCGAGTGGTCAGTGCGAGGAGTGGGTCGATGCGCTGGGACTTCCAGAAGAGCTGCCAATCATCAGCGCGCTGATCGCGGGGTAGGGGAAGCCTCCCGATGAAGACCGGCTCAGCCCAACCGTATTGGGCTCGACGCTGGCTGTGAATACAGCTGAGTTGGTTTGCGAGATCAGGGCCATCCGTTGGTCCTGGCTCTAAATACTCCAGCACCAATCCATCGTGGTCGACATGGTGTACGTGAGGAGTCTTTCCACCCGAACGCGCGAGGGACGCGAGCCCTTTGGCCTCGGCCTCGTATAGGCCTGCCGGGGGAGCATGATGACATTTGACGACAAAGGGGCCGCATCGCCAGACTTCTCCCATATCTCCTTCTGAGAGGCGGGCCCAATCTGCTCGCGGTGTGTGCCCCGCGCGGGTAAGGATCTTAAGGGCGAGCACGGCGGCGGCGACGAAGGAGCAGCGCTGCGACGAGCAGGAGCCCGGTCAAGCTTGCGGTGTCGGTCACGTTTGAAGCGCATCCTCCTCGATTAGTGACAGACAGCGGCCCCGGGGGGATAAAGCCCTCAAGGACGCTCTCGCAGAACTCTGTGCCGACGTCACATCCTCGCGGAACGTTGCAGTAGTATCCGGTCTCCTCGTTTACGAAGGTGCACGCCGCGTTGAGTGCACCGCAGTCGCGGCGTCGGATCTGAAAGTTCTCGTCGCACCATTCAGCGGTGTCACCCACACAGCGCCCCTTAAAGCCCAGGTCATGACAGGGGCCACCCACCGGGTTTTGTGCCCACATTCTTTGGATGCCTGAGTCGATCCAATCGCGGATCTTGTCTAGGCGCACCAGATAGTCTGTGCCGCTGCATGTGTCATCGCCACCATGCTCGACGCCTAGAATCACAGGCTTACCTCTCACGTTTATTGCGATGACCGGCCCACCGGAATCTCCAAAGCACAGCCCGGCTACGCCGTTACCCTCGACGACGACGAACTCATCGCTGATCTCAATGATCTCGACGCTGGCGAAGAAGCGGCCCTCCAGCTCAGGGTCTCGGGTCTCGCCGTAGCCTGCGACCTCGACCATACGGTTCAGGAGTGCGTCGCCATCAGCTTCGTCCAATGTGTGGCGGTTGGGCGAGATGGGCTGCAGATCAGTCTCTGCGGCCCCAGTACCCCGACCCAATTGGACTAGAGTGTCTACCGCATCTGTCGCCAAAAAGAGCATCGCTGCGTCGACGTTGGGATGCTGCTCTATGGCCGAGATATCAAACATCGCGGGCGCGCTCTCTTGGAGCGCACCCAGCCCAAAGGTGAGCTCGGAGGCTTGACGATTTCGCACGCAGTGGTTCGCGGTAATAACGATTCGAGAAGTGATCAGAGTTCCGGTGCAGAAGGTCGTTTCGGGGCTCTGGTAGTTCGAGATCCATCCAATGGCCAATTGCTCGGCGGGCGAGAGACCCACGGAGCGTGGGGCTCGCGACCCGTTCACGATCCCCTGACTCAATGACTCCGTCGTCTGCGCACTCACCAGTCCTGGCGTGCACAGGAGCGCAAGTAGCGTGATGAGTAGCCTATGGTGTGACTTTATCTGCATCGACGAGAATCTATCATGATTGAGAGGGTCTTCTCTTCTTTCTGAGAGCCTAGGCTCCTAGAGGAGCACTCACCATCGACACTTGTCTACATTTATCCTGAGGGCATAGCCTCTGGCCGGCCGGGTGACTATTGGCGGCCAGGTTGTTGATATTGAAGGTGAATAATGTTTTCGGTTTTGTCTTTTGAGTAGTCGGTCTTCTGTCGAGCATCTTCGCTGATCCATAAGTGTGTCATAAGTGAGTCAAGGTGGTTGAGGTAGACCAAGCATTTCGTGTATACACACGGAATATGAGGCTGACGGACCGGTAATCACCAAGTTTTTTTGGTTAATTTCACGATCCAAGTTATTTGGTCTCAGTGGGCTTGGCTCCATTTGGGGGTCAACGGTCTTGATTAGAAGATGGTCGCCTGCGGGCGAATTTTAAATTAACTCGGTTGCCCAGTCAGTCTGGGGCCGAAGAGTACAACGAGGGAGGACGCATCGTGACACGCGAACTTTACCGGGGCTTCTTGACGCTTGTGTTGGCGTTTGGTTTGACCTTCGCCCTAACGGGCTGTGATGTAGACGACGAGGGTGATTGCGACGACGGCGGTGTCTGTGCAGACGCTGGTGGCGGCGAAGGTGGTGCTGGTGCTGAAGGCGGCGAAGGCGGCGAAGGCGGCGAAGGCGGCGAAGGCGGCGAAGGCGGCGAAGG
>CALELH010000498.1 GCA_937902595.1 uncultured Myxococcales bacterium | reverse complement strand
GCGGGCGCCGCGCCACACTCACCACAGGCGTTCAGGAGCCCCTCGTCTGTATTGCCATCGCAGTCATTGTCTTGGCCGTCGCACGCCTCGACTGGCGCCGCGCCACACTCACCACAGGCGTTCAGAAGCCCCTCGTCTGTATTGCCATCACAGTCATTGTCTTGGCCGTCGCACACCTCAGCCCCAGGGCCCACCGCGTTCTCGCAGCCGCCCCAAGCGTTGTTCACGCAGACCTGGGTGCCCGCGCGACAATTGCCTTCATCGCTGCCACAGGCACGACGAGCCCCCTCTTCACAGATCTGCTCAACGCACCCGCCGGCGCCCGAACAGATGGCGCCATTCGGGCAGAGGTTGCCTTCGTCGATAGAATTATCGCAGTCCTCATCTTCACCGTTGCACACCTCAGCGGGCGCCGCGCCGCACTCACCGCAGGCGTTCAGAGTCCCTTCGTCTGTACTGCCATCGCAATCCGAGTCACGTCCATCGCATACATCGGGACCTGCAACGGGCTCCCCGGCCTGACAGCTATTGGTCACCTGTCCGTTTACGCAGGCAGTCACTCCGACGGCCGCGCAGATACCCTCACCGCAGGTCGTCTCTCCAGGAGCGAAGTCTTCATCGATGTGGTCGTCGCAATCATTGTCTACGCCATCACACACATCCACGTCAGGGTTGGGTACGCAGACCGCGACGCACACATCACAGAGGCCTCCGCAGTCGACGCCTGTCTCGTCACCATTTTGAAGGCCGTCATCACAAGTCGGCTCGGGGAGGGCTACACAGAGGGCGCCCTCTAAGCGATATCCCTCGTCACAGACGCTGCAGTGTGCTGCGCCATCCCGAGGGCACTCGACGCCGGTCGAACCAGTTCCATGCTCGCAGACGCATGTCTTCGCGACGCACGCATCATCACGGAGCACATAGCCAGGATCGCATTGAATGCACCGCTGGCCTCCGTCGGGAGGACAAAGTACACCAACGGCCGATTGGCCATTATCGCAGGGGCAATTGACTGGGACGCAGGCATCTTGGACGAGTTCGTACCCAACGTTGCACGCCGCGCAATGAGCGACCCCAACCCCAGGACACGCCTCACCAATGGAGGGCTGCCCATTTGCGCAGAGGCACGCGGACTGAACACAGACATTGCCGTCTAGTCGGTAGCCTTCGTTACATTCCGCGCAGCGAATCGCCCCCTCCCTTGGGCAGTCTGGTCCCTCAGCACCAACGCCATTGATACAGGAACACTGCAGCGCAACACATTGGCCATCGATTAATCGATAGCCGCCCATACAGCCGGTGCATCTCTCCGCACCGTCAACCGGGCACTCGGGACCGAAGGCTCGGTTCCCGTGCTCACAGACGCAGATGTTGCTCATGCATACCGCGCCATCGAGGTGGTACCCCTCGTCGCAGCTAGCGCATACATCTCCGCGATGGTCGGGACAGGGCGCCTCTGCGTCGAAGATCCCATTACGACACAGGCATTGATTGGGCGTACAGACGCCATTTTCTACGTGGAGCCCCTCGTCACAGTCCGCGCATAGAGGCTCCCCATCTACGGGACAGAGCGGACCCACGGCCCCAATCCCCTGCTCGCAAGTGCACTGATTGGGAACACACGCTGAGTCCTCTAGGCGGTACCCCTCATCACAGAACAAGCACATCTGCGCGCCATTCTCGACACACGCGGCGCTGTGCGCTGCGAAGCCATTTTCGCAACCACACTCATTCTCCAAGCAGGCACCCTCAGAGAGGTAATAGCCCTGGACGCATCCAACGCACAGAGGCTGCCCATCTATGGGACACTCTTCTCCCACCGCAGGGCTACCGCCGACGCAAGTACAGGCATTTTCGACACAGGCCTCACCCTCAACATGCTGTCCTGGAGGACACTCAAGAGGAGGAGGCTCACAGGGTATCTGTTCGATCGTCGTACACCGTACAGGCTCCCGGCAGGCGTTGATAACCTGACCATCTTCGCGGCAGCTAAAACCGCTCTCTTCACCGATGTGAAATTGAGCACCGATCAGCGTGTCCGTGGAGAACACGATATTGCCGGCGTAATCAGCCGTCTTCTGCTGAGCTTCGTCAACGAGAGACCCGTACTCAAAAGGCCCGCTGATCTCGGCCCCTAGTGCACCGACCTCTCGAATGTTCAGACCGGAGAACTCAACAATATTGAGGCCGCTGTGCAGAGCGACACGCCTGACGTACCAATGGGCGGCGCCATCCACCTCAACGGCACTCTCAAAGACGACCCGACCGTTGAGCTTCATGCGGACTTGATCATCCCCAGCGATTCCCAGGAGATAATCTCCTGGTTCATCGACGCTCAGGCAATGTGAAACGCCAATCCACTCGTTCATGGGCTCCAGGCCCGATTGCTCCTGGATCTGCCAATCACACGCCCAGATCCCGACCTGATTCAATCGTCCGTTTTCTCGTTCGTTCGGCTCGGTAGGACCCCAAAACGCGTCCACGACGATGTCGTTGGTGTCATCACCGTCAGTGTTCTCAAATCTAGCGCCGGCCCTCCCATAGGTCGCAGCTCTTGGCCCGCGGCAAATATTGTACGTTGTTGGGTTCTGCGCCGCTCTACGTGAGGTTGCTCGAGCACATATATCTTCGCCTGGCCCGATATCAAACCCCTCGGGACACACACATGCGACCTCAGTGCTGCCCTCTGGAGCTTGGGGACAGTTTGCCCTGGATAACGGATGCAGAGAGTCAAAACATGCCGGAGCTTCTCCGCGCCAACACTCTGGGTTATCCGCAGGCTCACACCATCCACCTCGATCGTTACAGCGGCCTAATGGAGTACACAGCTCTAGTAGGCTGGTATCGGGCTCCGGTGGCGACGCGTCGACCACCTGCATGTCCAGCCCACTGTCCAGATCGACGAGAACACTCATGTCCTTCACAGCGCTGTCCAGTCTTCCCTGGTCTACGCCTGCCTCCATCATCTGACCATCGATGGGGGGCGCAGCAGCGTCATCTGATGATGAATCACCACCATCACAGCCCCAGCAGAAAGCGAGGAGAAGGCACCATTCAAGACGTCTCATTTGATCCCCTTTTGGGAAAGGATAGGCAGCTCAAAGCGATGTTGCCACGTAATGCTTAGTTAACATAATCCTGCTTGCATGGCACTGAGACCAAAGGTCTATAGAATATGAGTGGCTACTCTGCCTTGGTCAGTCACTATTGGCGGCGTGGACGTGGAATGAGACTCTTTGACTCTCGATGTAACTAAATGACGCCTCTTCGGGTGCCACACTAATTCTTCGGCGCCTATTTTGAACTACTCATCCGCGCACAGCTCAACGAGCGTTGATCTCCTCCCAGGCGATGCGCTGCAGAAACGCTGCATCAGCATCGTTTACGCCGCCAGCCTGCATAGGCCGATAGCTCAGTCCCTCCGGAGACTCATTGAAGAGGACGGCATAGAGGACGCTGGTGGTGAGAAAGACGCCATGGATACTTGGGTGTTCTCGATCGCGGTCATACATGTCTAACTCTGGACGTGCTCGTTGCGCTCGTTTCCAGGCCAGCCCCGCCGGGGCCACCGGGACGTCTAGACGCTCCGCTATCGTCCAATAGGCCTCGGCGATCTCCGCCATAGAGATCCAGTTTAATCGTTCGTAGTCCCAGGTCATATAGAGGACGGTCCGAGCGCCTGATGCTTGGATGCGATCGTGAAAGAGACGCGCGTGTCGGTAGAAACTCTCCACGTTGGTTTCGGGCAGGTCCTCTTGTAGAACCACCACGTCGTATTCGCCTGAGGCGATACGCTCCGGAGCATCGCTTTGGGTCCACATGACTTCGAGGGAAGCGCCTCCGCGTACTACTTGCTCCGCCATCAAGGGGCTATCCACGTTTGCGCTGCTTCGCATACCTTCCAAGTGTCTCGGCAGCCCGTCATGCCAGAAGGTGAAGCTATTGCCCACGAAGAGCACACGCGCAGGCGTCACCGAGGTGTCGCTCACTTGAGCGTCTTCTGATGCTGTACCCATATCGTTTACTTCCAAAGGTAAAGACCCATCCGCTCGCTGCACCATGGCGTCTATGACCATGGAGAGGTCTAGCGGGTTCGACTCCACGTCCCCATCGAATGGACCCTCATCCACGATGAATTCAACATCCAAAAGAGCGGCGTCAATCAGAGAGGAGTGAGAGCTCTCCGTGTTTGAATTACAGCCCCATCCCGCGACGCAAAAAACCAGTGTGAGTCCTCGCAGAATGACGGTCAGCCCGGTCGTCATATTACCGTCTCGCTCATGATACTGAACGTCTCCTTTTCGCGGCGACAGAGTATGCCGCCTGGTACGGTTTTCGCCGATGAATCCAAGAGGAATCAAGCGGACAAGAGGACAAACCTAGGAAGCTCAAAGCACGTGTAGCAGGTCTGAACCCGTTAACATAAGACGGTTTATGCGACAGAGCGGAACCAGGCCGCGCTCGCCTGACCTACACCCATGAGAATAGGGACTTCAAAGTCCTCCGGGCAAGTACAACCGAGTTGTCATAACGGGACTTGTGCGACATTGGCCACTAAGTTCAAAGCGCCTTTGGCAAGTAGATGACACGCATTGGTCCAGGTGGGCATCTGAGGGGGTAGAGGACGGCTTCGTGGAGTCCCCAAGCTCGCCGGCCCCATTGGGAACAGGTGCCGGGAGCGTACGGCTACTCCTGTTCGAAGACCGGCTGTCCCTTCTTAGCTAACTCGACCCGAACACCGTCCGAATAGGTCGTGACCCAGACTTCTGCCGTGGTGCGACGAATGACATCGCTGACGCTCTTATCCAAGCAGGGCTTCAGCGCTGCTTCCAGGGTGTCGCGACGCGCCCTGTCTGCGTACAGCCTGTCGCTCATGTCGCCTGGGTCACCCTTGTCGAAGCGGTGATAGTTGGCGCGATCCTGCCTCACAACACGCCACCCTTCGTTAAACGGCGTTCCTTTGGAATTCTTGTGATCCGCCACGGAGAGCACAGCGTAGTAATGGTCGAGGGATCCAGAGGGCTTAATGTAGCCTTGGTGGACCCAGCCAACTTTTCCGCGGTGCTCGCCGTCGCTGACCTCCACGAGACGCCATTTTGCTCGGCTTTCCTTGACCTTCAGAGTGGTCCCCTCGGTCAGCTTCACCAGGAGCATGCCCTGGAGCGACGGCTCCGCCCGCATGTTGAGGAATGGGGACTGCTTATTAGCCAGCACCCTGAATACCTGCCAATTCTCACCGACGTGGCCTCGACATGAGGCCTTTAAGGAGAGCCCGGTCGGCGCGGATCCAAACAACGCGGTGTCCGCACCGCCAGGGCTCGACAGAGTCAAAACATAGGTGACCCAGACGACCAGGGCCATCACGAGCAAGATGCCGACACCGGCGACCCACCGACGGGACCAAGGCTTTCCGCCAGACCCATCAGGTGCACCGCTCTGACCACTTTGATGACGCTCCGGTGTTGATTCACCCCGCAGCCGATGAATCACCCTGAAAAGCCGCTCTCGATGGGCCCTGAGATCAGCGCCCCAATCGACGACAGCCGCGTTGAGGAAAGAGAACTCGGAGAGTGAGGCAGGCAATTGGTCTGCCGCTGGCATTCGCGCCCCCTTGAGGAGCACCGGAATGACCGTGAGGCCTCTCTCCAGAGCCGACTCCACCTCAATCCGCACAAAGTCCGTGGGGTCATCCAAGCGGCGGCGACCCTGGGCGTCTTCAGCCCCCAGCCAATCCGGACCCATCATCACCAGCATAATGCCGCACTCGGACACGACTCGGTCCAGATGGGTCTTGAAGTTGACGCCGTAGGGGATGTCGTCAATGTCGAAAAAGACCTGGTCATTTCCGAGCTCGTGGACCAACGCCTCGTAAATTGATTGAGACGCGATCTGCGAGTCATCGCGACGATATGAAATGAAGATCTTCACAGTACTCTTCTACCAGATTTCCTTAGGCGAACCAGTCCAAAGGCCAGAGGGGTTCGGGCCGGGAGGACAGGAAGTTCAAAGCACCTTTAGCATGTACGAACAGGTTCACATAACGTCCGTTGTGCGACATTCGCTGCTAAGTTGCAAAAGTTCGTCATCGCCATAGCGTCGACGATCGAGCGACCTCCTTCGAACGCGGATTACGTGTTTATCGTTTTGCCTTTCTCGCTTCGACGGATCCAGACAGACCTGAGCCCGCCTGACTTGTCGGGAGTCAAGGCGCACTCACATAAAACATCTCAGATGAGATGCGTTCACAGAAGGAGGATAAATGTTTGGGATTAACCTGCTTAATCGTGGGACCGTCGTACATGGTGGTCTCAACGAGTTCAACGTCGCTGAGGCGAGCGATTCACTGCCAGAAGATGGGGATGTCATCCGGATCTGCTTCTGGGCTTCTACCTGCTTCTGGGGGCTTCTGGGTGCCACACGAATTTTTCGCGCAACACTTTAGCTGACTGACCGATGGCGGTGTTGACCTGGCTTATCAGCAATACACTGTTGCCATTCCACCAGGCCCTCTTCGTTGAGGCCTACATGTTTGCTTACTGGGCGATGTCGTAGCGAATGAGAATCGGTGTTCCTGCCGGCGGAGCGGTCGCGTGATCTAAGGTCACCGTT
>CALELH010000497.1 GCA_937902595.1 uncultured Myxococcales bacterium | reverse complement strand
TGGCGAGAGTGGTTGGTCGCCCCCGCTTATCAACAGGCTGAGCAGGGTAACCACGATCTAGTCCATGAGCTGCAAGCCGTGTTCAGACACCCATATGATGAGCCGTCAGCGGAGCTGACAGCCAAGTACGATCGTCTTAGACCACAGCAGTTCTTCAAAGCAGGTGGCGTCTCCCACTACAGCTGTTCATCCTGAACTCAGCACCCGAACATAATTAGGTGCATAATTAGGTGCCACACGGTTTTCTCCACCCAGGGCTTTAGCTAACTGACCGATAGACCTCTTCACCACCTCTGTGTCGAGAGTCCGCTATGCCCCGACCCATTCATTGCCAGTCTGAAGATTGATCAGTCGTCTTCGTGACCCACCACTGCATCCACAGCCGTTTTTGCTCCGGCCTACTCGAAGAGTAGGCATCACCACCTTCCATCATTCCGTCCTCCAACCATGGGCGTCATGGAGCATGTGGGCTATGTGGGCTGCCCAGGGTCAGCCTGGCTTGCCACTTCTTGCGCTGCACGCCACCTGCTTCCAATGGCTCTGGCACCTGTCCTGGCCTTCCGAAGAACCAGCAGTGGTGATGGTTAACCAACGGCCTCTGCTACGAAAGTATTGCGTCCAGCAACCGCGATGAATCTAATCAACTCACAATAGGGGAAAGAGGTTGCTTAAGGAACAAGACTGGCTCAAGACAGCCTTAGCCGCGATTGGGGGCTATCTAGTACCGTTGGCGTTAGCGCCCCTATGTAAAAGTCTTGGCTGGGGTGCGCTCGCTGAGGTTCTGTTTTGGTCCGCGTATTCGGGGTGCTCTGCCCCCGCAGCGGCTATGCTCTATGTATGGTATCGCTCATTTCAGACATCCACATGCTCCGTTGCTCAGAGCAGAGTTGAGATGCAGCGTCTAGAGTTCAAGAAAGAGTTCAAGTTCTCGGCGACCAGCACAAAGGCCCTGGATAGCGTTTCCCCTTCATCTGAGACATATGATGCCGAGACGGGAGCCAACGTAGGCAGCTATCTAGAAGCTCAAAGATCCCTCAGTGACGCCGAAGAGAGAGATCCAATCTTTGGGCCAGTAGATGGCCGCCTCGTCATCATCAGTTGGGGGCTTCGGGAGCGGAGTACTTTCGAAGGTCGTGCCCCCTGGGAGCCACAGTTCAAATCGAGCCCGTCCTGGTTCAACTCCGATGAAAAACAGCTCTACGATCTGCGTATCGCTATCTCGCTCCAAGATGCCCGGTTGTTCCAATTGATGGGTTTAACCACCGTCAACATCCTAGAAACTTTTGATGGCTTTGATGGGTCCATTTGGGCGGATCAGCACTCTTTTCAGACGGCACTTTTTTCTGGCGAGGAGACCGCCGGAGACCCTGCGGGTTTGGGGGCCGCCCTCGAGATTGCTGACGGATTCCGAGTGACGTTACGGGATGGCATGTGCATTCTCGACTCGCTTGGCCCAGCCGATAGCTACGGAAGCGATGATATGAAACGAGCCGTAGACTACGTCGCAAAGCTAGAGACGAATCTTATCTCCATGATTGAGGCTGCCTTTGAGCCCGATTGTTCGGTACCAAACCCGATCATTGCCCACTTGGCGATGGGCTCTGAGAGCGCGGGCGCAACCGACGCGCTGCGTCGTCTTGTTTTTGAACACGAGGAAGGTCAAGAGACAGGGCCGGCGCTACGCAGTCTCCTAAAACGTAAACCAGCAGCGTCGCTTCAAAGAGAGCTACTGGATTTGTTCTCTAGAGCGTCTCTGTCACGAGAGCTGGCCGATATTGTACTAGAGGGCGGCGACTTTGATGAGGCGTCGCTCATCAAGCTGTTGGATGCCTGTCCCTTAGACGCGATGACCCTAAGTGTTCAGGAGGCCGCTATTCTCGCGCGCTTGCTGACAATGGGCGGAGCGCTGGCGCTGCAGACGATTGGAGCGCGGCTGAGTCGGAGAGCTTCTCCCGATGTCACAAACTCATGGGAGCGGGGGCATGAGAAGGCTCGACTGGCACTGATCGCACGGCACGGTGATGACCACACACGGGAGTTAAGCCTCGCTGAAGGTCTATCCGACGAGAGTGGACTGAGCCTACCGGACACGCCGCTCGACTCTTTGGATAGACTCGACGCGCTCAGGCCCCATAAAGAGCGTCACGCCACTCTAATGGAGAGGACTGTTCCACGGACCGACGACTCCCTTGAATAGAGTATGCGTCTACCTACAAAGCTGCGTATCAACGAGTACTAAGACACGGTCTTCAAGGAGATTTTTCAGACGGTTCGCCCACTACCGTGGCAAACACCTGAAGGCCGAGAGCACCATCATCCCCGCGCTCATGGCGACGTTGAGTGAATTGGCCATACCCATGGTGGGGAGCTCGACGACGATGTCCGCTACAGCGATGACCTCCGGTGACACACCGCTCAACTCACCACCGAGGACGATGCACACCGGTGACCCCAAATCAGCGTCCAGCAGCGGCACGCTGCCCTCACACTGCTCGGTCACCACAATTCGGTAGCCCCGCTCTCGGTAGCTCTGGATCACGTCGAGCGGGTCTTCGCCCGCTTCATAGGGAACCCAGCGATGCGTACCTCTCGCCGACTTAAGAAAACGACGATGCTTGTGTTCGATCGTGGTCTGACAAAAATGTACCCTCTCCAAGAGAAAGGAGTCCGCCAAACGAAAGATAGCGCCCTTATTGTAATTGCCATCGACACCGTCAAGCACGAGCGCGATAGGGCTTCTGGGCGCCTCCAAAAAAACCGCTCGGTCAGGTTTACGCGCTCGCAGATCTTCTCGATACAGCCGTCTCGGTCCATTCGCCTCGCTGGGCGCGTCTAGTTTGTCTTCATCGTCCAAAATACAAAACCTTCACGTCTTGACCAGATGTTTGCCATCCGAATTAGGCAGACTGTCAGCACAAGGGTAGTGAAGAAGTCTATCGGACTGTCAGCTAAAGTGTTGCGGGAATTCCCTATACCTTTATCGGCAGCTCATGTTGCACCTCATGTTCCAGTCGATTTGTGGTAACACATCCCCATGATTGCGCTCACTAACGTCAGCAAGTTCTATGGGGAGCAGACGCTCTTCGTGGACGCCTCCTTCCAACTCAACCGCGGCGACAAGGCGGGGCTGATCGGTCCCAATGGTTCGGGCAAAACCACCATTTTCCGAATGCTCACTGGCGAAGAGGCGCCCGACGATGGAGGCGTGGCGCGGGCGAAGCACCTGACCGTGGGCTATTTCCGCCAGGACGTTGGCGACTTGTCCGGGCGCAGCGTCCTGGAAGAGACGATGGCCGGAGCGGGCGAGGTCGCCGATCTCGGAGCCGAGCTGGCCGTGCTCGAGATGCGGATGGGCGAGGCCACCGACCTGGACAAAGTGATCGAGAAGTACGGCGAGGTCCAAGCTCGATTTCAAGAGCTCGGAGGCTACGAACTGGAGCCGCGGGCCCGATCGATCCTGGCGGGCCTCGGCGTGTCCGACGCACATATTGACGACGACGTCGGCAAGCTATCGGGCGGTTGGAAGATGCGGGTCGCCCTGGCGAGCATCCTGCTATTACGCCCCGACGTACTTCTCCTGGACGAGCCGACCAACTACCTGGACCTGGAGTCCATCCTCTGGCTGGAGAGCTTCCTCCGCGATTACCCCGGCGCCGTCCTGATGACCTGCCACGACCGTGACGTCATGAACCGCATCGTGACCCGAATCATCGAGATCGATGGCGGCGAAGTCACGTGCTACACCGGCGACTACGACTTCTACGAGCAGGCGCGCGAGATCGAGAACACCCGGCGCGAAGCGCAGTACGAACGCCAGCAAGCCATGCTCGCGAAGGAGAGCCGGTTCATTGAGCGGTTTGCCGCGCAGGCCTCCAAAGCGGCCCAGGTTCAGAGCCGGGTGAAGAAGCTCGAGAAGATCGAGCGCCTCACCCCGCCGCGGCGCATCGTGGAGCACACCTTCAACTTCCGCCCGCCCACGCGGTCCGGAACCGACGTCATCAAGATTACAGGCGTGCGCAAAGCCTACGGCGACCACGTCGTCCACGACGGCCTGGACCTGGTGGTCCGCCGCGGCGAGCGCTGGGCTGTTATGGGCGAAAACGGCGCGGGCAAATCGACCCTCCTCAAGATGATCGCCGGGGCCGTCACCCCCGATTCAGGCAGCGCAGCCCTCGGCGCCAGCGTAGCGATGGGCTACTTCGCCCAGCACCAGATGGAGGTCCTCGACGGTAAGTCGACGGTGCTCGAAGAGCTGATGGAGCACACACGGACCGTCGGTATCGGCCCATTGCGCAAGGCAGCGGGCGCATTCGGCTTCCAGGGCGATGACGTGGAGAAGTCGGTCTCCGTGCTCTCCGGCGGCGAGCGGGCCCGACTCGCCTTGCTGAAGATCATGTTCGAAACACCCAACCTTCTCGTTTTGGATGAACCGACCAACCACCTGGATCTACTGACGAAACGTTCGCTCCTTCGGACATTGAAGGAGTACGGCGGCACCATCATCTTCGTATCCCACGACCGCGCCTTTCTGCGGTCCATGGCCACGCAGGTTCTCGAGCTGAGCGCAGCCGGTCCACGGGTCTATCCCGGCACCTACGATGAGTACGTCGCCTCGACCGGCCGTGAGGCACCGGGCATGCGGGCCGACTGAGCCAATGTGACGCGCAACCGCTTCACCGACCACGTCAATGACGGGTCGTGGTACGATCCCCACCTCTAAAAGAGCAGAGGAAGTTT
>CALELH010000496.1 GCA_937902595.1 uncultured Myxococcales bacterium | reverse complement strand
GTCTCTGCCCAAGGGGCCGAGCATGGTCGTGAATGTCTCGAGCGCGACTGGTGCAGGGAGTGTAGATCAGCGAGTAGTGAGTAACCACGATCAGGAGTTGCTGAGTCGGCCACCCAGCGTAGCGACCCTCACGCTGCAGTCGGAGCTCAATGGGGGCCGCCTCTTGCGATCTACTGAGGATGTTCAGGCGGTGCTCTCTAGCCGAGGACGCCGAGGACGATGGCATCTCGTCACTTTTGGTGCCATTCTCGCGTACCTTCTGCTCCTGTTTGAGTCAATGAGCTGGGCGGGATGGCGTCGTAGGCCCTTTGGGTCAGACGGCGCTTCGTGATACGAATATGCTGGCGTGGAGTTAAAGGAACAGTGCTATGGATTCGGTGTTAGATCGGCTCGCCGGAGAGTTCCCCTCTAGTCCAGATGTGGTTCGGCTCAAAGCAGCCTTGCTCTTCGAGGGGGTCCAATACGACCAGTGTTTAGCCGAGGCGGCGTCTTGGGCCTTCCCCAACTTTATGCCTCATCACTTGCCGCCAGGGGAGCCCAGCTTTCAGGGGCAGAGGGTCGTGCAGATCCCGTATCTCTTTCGATTGCCAGATGACACGCAGGTGCGCCTTCGCATTAAGCCCCAGAGCCCCTTTAGGTTGAGCGCAGACCCTGACTCGGGTCAGATCGTTTTGTACGAGAACGATAAGGTCATTAGCCCGACAAGCTTCGAGGCACGAGAAGCCTGGACCGACATGTTGACGGCCGATGGAACGCCGATGAAGGCGACCGGCCTAAGTCAGCATGGCGAGATGCTCGTCCTCAATGTAGCCCCGGGCTGCGAGTACTTCGTCGTCCCCTCGGAGGAGCCTGGCGGAAAGAGCAAGAACCTAAGCTGTAAGTTTTGTTTATATGGCCTGCCGGACAAGCGCATGGAGCCTCTCGGTCAAGAGCTCTACGTCATTAACATGCCCGAGCCGACCCTAGACCGGGTCGTCGAGGCCTGCGCTCATACCGAGACCAACGCCCGTCAACTCTATATCGTCGGTGGCAGTATGCTCGACATGGCTGAGGAGGGACGTCGGTTCATTCAGATCGCTGAGCACTTGGCGCGAGCCGGCCTGACGGAGCGGTACTACGTTGCCTGTGGCTCCGGCGCGATCCCCAAGAGCGCTATGAAGACTCTTCGGGATCTCGGCGTTCGAGGGGCATGCTTCAATCTCGAGGTGTGGGATCCAAAGCAGTTCGCGAGAATCTGCCCAGGAAAGGACCAGATCGTCGGGCGAGAGCGCTGGATCGAGTCCTTGGAAGAGGCCGTGGATGTCTTCGGCGTGGACAATGTCATGACGGCCTTCGTCGGCGGCGCAGAGTTAGAGGGCGATGGCGCGTTTACAGATCCACAGCAAGCCTTGGACAGCGCGATTGAGTCTGGTGAATATCTCATCCCACGGGGGATTCAGGCGGTGTACTCATTGCACTGGAAGATGACCGGTAAGAATCGAGGCCAGGAGCCGATATACACGCTAGACTTCTTTCTCAAGCTGAATGAGGCGCTCTTCGAGATTCGGAAGCGCGAGGGCTTATTTACCAACCCCGACTTCTTCAGTAAGCGCTCTGCTTATATGCAGCTCGAGCCAGATTATGATGCGGCCTTCAATGGCGCCATAGAAGCCGGCTGACCGGGAATTGTTTCGGCCGGTTGGGTTGTCTTGATCTCCCGAGACTGAACTGCTATCCGCCCACCATGGGTTTGCGAGTCTCCACGCAGGAGACGCTCGATAGGGAATGGAAACAGGGGCAAATTAATGGCAGCACAAATCATCGATGGGCGCGGCCTTGCTGGCGTTGTTCGGCAAGAGGTCGCGGCTCGGGTGGAGGGGCTCGTCGCCCGCGGAGTTACGCCAGGTTTGGCTGTTGTTCTGGTCGGTGACGATCCTGCCAGCCAGGTCTATGTACGGAGCAAGGAGCGCATGGCGGGTAAGGTCGGGATCTCCGCCCAGACGATCCGTTTGCCGAGCGATGTGCAGCCCGAAGAGCTGTTACGACAGATCTTGGCGCTCAATGAGGACAGCTCCGTAGACGGCGTTCTGGTTCAATTGCCTCTTCCCAGTCAGTTCTCAGGCGGCGTCGAAGCTGAGATCTTGGGACAAATTAGTCCCGAGAAAGACGTCGATGGGCTGCACCCGTTGAATTTGGGAAAGCTGGTCGCCGGAGAGGACGGCTTCGTAGCCTGTACGCCCTCTGGATGCATGCGAATGCTGGCCTCGACTGGGGTGGATCTCACCGGTAAGCGAGCGGTCGTGATCGGTCGCAGCACGATTGTCGGTAAGCCGATGGCGCATCTGCTCCTCGCTCAGAACGCGACGGTCAGCATCTGTCATTCCCGAACAGTGGACTTGGCGGATCGTGTTCGCGAGGCGGACGTCGTAATCGCCGCCGTGGGTCGTCCGGAGTTAGTCCGGGGTGATTGGATCAAGCCGGGTGCTGCCGTGATCGATGTTGGAATTAATCGCACCGAAGAGGGGACTCTCGTCGGAGATGTCGCCTTTGATGAAGTGACTCAGGCCGCTGGCCATGTGAGCCCTGTACCGGGCGGCGTAGGGCCAATGACCATCGCGTATCTACTCAATAATGTTAGCCTGGCTGCGGCTCGTCGCAGCGAGCGGGAAGGCCGATAATCATGCGACGAACACCATTATATGATTGCCATGCTGCCGCAGGTGGCCGCTTCGTTGAGTTCGGTGGTTGGGAGATGCCGGTTCGCTACCAGCTCAGTATTCAGGAAGAGCACGCAGCGGTCAGAACATCGGCCGGACTGTTCGATGTGAGTCATATGGGAGAGATTGAGATTGTTGGAGACGACGCCGTAGGGGCTCTCAATCGCCTGGTGACCAATGATCTCGAAAAGATCTCGGATGGCCAAGCCTGCTACACTGCGATGTGTTACCCCCACGGGGGCATCGTCGATGACCTTGTCATCTATCGGTATGGACGTGAGTCTGTGCTTATCTGCTGCAATGCATCTAACCGCGCCAAGGACTTTGCCTGGATACAGGAGAACCTCGAGGGCGCGCAGGCGATCGATCGTGGTGATGAGTTCTCGCAGCTCGCTCTTCAGGGGCCTAAGGCGGTTGAGATCCTCCAGCGGCTTACGTCCACAGACTTATCCAGTATAAAGCGATATTGGTTCGCCGATGGCCTCGTCGCTGATGTACCCACGTTGATCAGCCGGACCGGATATACGGGTGAGGATGGCTTTGAGCTGTATATGCCCGCGGAGAGAGGCCCTGAGGTATGGAACGCGCTCTTTGCTGCGGCCGGAGACGACCTCACCCCTGTAGGCCTTGGGGCGCGAGACACCCTACGCCTTGAGATGAAGTATGCACTATACGGTAATGACATTGATGAAACGACAAACCCCCTTGAAGCAGGTTTGGGCTGGATTACAAAGTTAGAGGCCGGCGACTTCATTGGACGCGATGTGTTGTTGGAAGAGAAAGAGCAGGGAGTCAGCCGTCGGTTAGTGGCCTTCAAGATGGACGGTCGGGCGATCGCGCGACATGGTTATCCTGTTGTTGATGAGACCGGCGAGGCCGTCGGCCATGTGACCAGCGGGACACGTTCTCCCACTTTGGGAGAGAATATTGGGCTCGCCTATGTTCCAATGGGCCAGCACAAGATTGGAACGCAGGTTCGGATTCAGGTGCGGAAGAACGTTGAGACCGCGACCATCGTAAAGCCACCGTTTTATACTCCGGGTAAATCCGGCTGAGCCAGAGAGACTCAGAGAAGAGTAGGAGCAGTTTGACCATGTCTAGCCCAAGCGAACTTCGCTACACACGAGATCATGAGTGGGCCCGCACTGAGGCCAATGGCGAGTTGACCATAGGGATCACGAATCACGCTCAAGATGCCCTGGGTGATGTTGTCTATGTGGAGCTACCCGAGGTCGGGGAGTCTGTAGCGGCAGGCGACAAGTTTGGTGTCGTCGAGTCCGTTAAGACCGTGAGTGATCTGTATTCGCCATGCTCAGGTGAGATCACAGCCGTCAACGATGGACTAGAGGACGCACCAGAGCGTGTTAACGAAGACCCCTATGGCGAAGGATGGATCATTCGGATCTCACTTACGAACTCCGATGAGACGAACGCGCTGCTCGACGCTGCCGCATACGACGCGTTTGTCGCCGAAGAAGGCTGACCGTCGCCAGGTCATTGAGAGCGAAATAGTCGAAAACCTCGGCTACTAATCTCGAGAAAAAATCCAAAGCGAAATCGGATGCGCCCGTCTGGGTCTTGGAGTCCGTCCGGCGGGTTCGGGAAGGGCTCAGCGGCGCGGAAAGCATCTAGAGCCGCCTCATCCAGGAAGGCGACGCCGCTGTCTTTGGCGATGATTACATCGTCCAGATCTCCGTGAGGATTCAGGGTCACCTGAACGACTGTCAGCCGATCCCGTACACCGTAGATTCGACCATATGGGTCATGCTGCCGGTGGGCTTTGCTCGCTCTCCATCGCTGGCTTACATTTCGTTTTACACGATTAAAGAAGAACGCATAGCGATACTCCCTCGCATTCAGGAACGTCTGCTCGCCCTCTTCAATGTCTTCGACATGGTCGATAGAGCCGACCCGACGTTCCTGATCTGTGGGCCCAAGTGTAGGGAGTAATGAGCGCCACTCCTGAGGCGCGACGGACCCTCCAACTTCGCGGCCCCCCGAACGTTTGGCCTGAGCGGCCTGAGCGCCTTCAGAGCTGGGGCGGAACCGGCCATCGCCCTGGGCGAGCTTGGACTTATGCTCTTTGCCCACACCGCTGAGGCTCTTCTTCGGCTTAGCCGTAGAGGTCTCACCTCGTCTATCGCTGTCGCCCGAGCGGTCGCGACGGGGCCGCATGGTACGCGTCGCGGACTTCTTGGCGACGCTCTTTCGGCCATCTCTGTGACCCTTTACATCGCTCCCTGCGGATACGAGGCGCCGATCAGATTTGATGACCTTAGGTGTCGGGGATTGTTTGTTCGCTGCGACTTGCTGCTTGTCTACCTTGCTGTTGTGTTCGGCCAAGAATCGAGCGTCATCTGGAGGCGTTTGATCTTTGGTTGGCGTCGTCTCGACGACCTGGCCCTTTGGTTTAATCTTTGGCTTAGGTTTCTTCTTCGGAGGAGGTGGTGAGGGGAGCACCTTCGGGCGAGCCGATGCGACAGGCCTGGCTCTCGTCATCTTTCTCACTTGGTCTGGACTCAGAATCGCGACGGCACGATCTCGTTTTGGGGCGAGCGCAGGCTGGGTAGGCTGAACGAGCAGCGCCTCCAGACCAGGAACGAGCAGCAGATGCAGGAGGACCGATGCGAAGAGCATGGCTATGAGCCGATTTGTTCCTGAGCGAGAACGCTCCATCGACAGTCCTTCGGTTCGTCATTCATGCCCGTTGAAGACAACGAACACCCTCTCTCAAGTGTAGCATGATTTAGATGCTCGAAGTGGCTGAACGATTCAGCTCATTGAG
>CALELH010000495.1 GCA_937902595.1 uncultured Myxococcales bacterium | reverse complement strand
GTCTCATCGAAGACGGCCCTCTTAATCTTTCCATTGGGGCCCCCATCGACGAGCGCGCCGATGCTCGCTTGAGACTGCCTGAGTCGCTCCAGACCTGGGTGGCTGAGGAACTCATCCTCTGTTAAGCCTACCGCCGCGGCCACATCGACAATGTTGAGAAACTCTAGATGCTCAACGGCTAGATTCGTCACCGGCTCATCCTCACGCTTGACCGCCTGGGGCAGACCGATGAACTCCAGAGCGTCACGGAACCTCTCGCTGTCTGCATCGATAATCTGTTGAAACTCATCCTGAGGTGGGTAGAGATCTGCGACGGTCCCGGTGACCACCACCGGATATTCCCTGGAGCTACTCTCGAGCACAAAATCCCGCACCACGTCTGTCGCGTCATTCATGCCGTTGTGGTGGCAGCTCATGCATGACAGTCCATTGATGACCTCGGGCGTAGAGTGGTAGCTCGCCATATATGGGTCACTGACGATGTTGATGGGCGCTGAATCAATGCGCCCACCGTTGGCTTCGGTGATGAGGTAAGCCTGAAGCCCGTTAGGCAAGTTAAAGATAACCTCGTGGCCATCCTCAACAAAGTCCGTCGGATGTTGAGTAATGCTCTTCAGCCCCTGATCGTCTGAGAAGTCGTACGACAGCCAGAACGCCCCTTCATAATCGAACACGGAGGTGTTGCGGTTCGACCTAATCTCGTGTCGCTCCACCACACGATTGTGCACCGAGACATCAGAGAACAGGACGCCAGCGCGGATCACGTTCAGGTTGTCGATGTTACGTTGTAGATCGACTCCGAGCACCTCGGCCAGCTGACCCAACGTATCGGGGAGTCCTAGGACCTCGTGATACAGGGGTGGGACCGCGGCCGTTGCTGCGAACCAGTCCGCGTTGATGACAGGGGTCCGCTGGACTCCGGTCAGCAGAAACGCTTGCTGGGCCGAGTCTGAGTTCTGCTCGATCACGGCGTAGGGATAGGCCCGCTCGAGGCGGCTCCAGACGTCTACGATGTCGCTGATCAACTCCACCTTAGGTAGAGGGGGTTGGTCCCAATCCAGGTCGTCCATGTCGATGCGCAGCAGCAAGCCCCAAGACTCAGGTACGACGACGGCCGCCGTCGCCGTATCGGCCCAACTCAAGCTGTTGATGAGCTTGTTTACAGCGTCTCGGTAGTGACCAATGGTCTCGACGCTGGCGCCAGCGTTATTGAGATGCACCATGGAGAAGTAGCGTTGGTTGGATGGCGACCCGACATTTGGGCTCTGCAGGTCATTCAAGATCCACTGGTACATCTTCGCGTTGCTGATGAAGCCAGGTCCTTCGGCGGGGGCCCCCTGATTGGGCGGAATACATCCGATCCAGTTCTCTAGAAGCTCCACGCTCTCAGCGCTGAGCGAGGGCTGCCCCTTGGGCATTGATCCGCTGTAGATCGACTGCATCAACGGGGAGTCAGCGGCGTTACCTGGGATGATCTGCATATTCTCCACCATCACCGTCACGTCCGTAGCGTCCGAGAGCAGGGTTTGGGCAGCTGAACCAGCCGGGCTATGACACCCCACGCAGCGGTCTTGAAGTATCCCGAGGGCCTCTACCTCCATGTCTTCGCAGGAGGGCATATCCACCGCGACCGACACGTCCTCCGACTCTTCGTCTTCTTCTTGCTGGGCCAAGGTCTCGTCGTCAACGACCCTAGGGAGCCCTACCTCGGCCTCTTCTTCCTCTGGTTCTGTCTCTTCGCAGCCACACAGTCCCCCCCACATTAAGACCGCTAAAATCACACAAGTGCGTCTCAACCAATTCATTGGTTCTCCTTGTCTTATCGAAGATGAACCCAGAGCAAGTTGGTACGCTGCGGCGTAGGTAGACCATGGCGGATAACGCTCGGTCGACTCTGGTCAAGTTACATGACGGCGCACCTTGAGATCTCTTACTGAATGGCCAAAGCAGACCGGCCTCAGGGGTATATTGGGTCAGAAGAAGGGGCCCATAATTTTGGGGCTCTCACCATCTTTTTTGTACAGCTGTCCGGCGCGATGGTTCTCTGTGCCCACGATCCGCCCGCGGGGACGGAGATATTTCGACCTGAGGCCCCGTCGCACTACCAGTGGCAGTGGCTCTACCGCTCCGCTGCACTGAATCGTCCGAGCAGGACATCGGCCGGTCACTACAGCTCACGTCAACCTTGCAGAGACCTCATCAACTTGAGACTCTGTCGGCGACGGAATGGAGTACGCCCCCATGGCCACGCCTCTGGAACTATTGACTCGCTGGGTGCATCGCGACAGCGAAGGCGATCTTGACTGGTTCGACGCACAGATAAACGCCATCGCAGACCCTGAGCGTCGCGCGAAGGTGCTGTATACAGCGATCGGCCTGGCGCCACGCAAGCTGGGTAAGGTGGACCTCGCCCTGACCGCTGAAGACATGGCCGCTGCGAGGTCTGCGCGCCCGGGTTGGAATCCGACGGAGTACAGCGTCGATATGGCCGCCCGGATCGCGCTGATTCTGAGCGTTGACGACGGCAGCGACGCCTTCTTCGAGACCTTCGACACCCTGTGGCGGACGGCTGATGTTGGCGAGCAGGTCGCGTTCTATCGAGGCCT
>CALELH010000494.1 GCA_937902595.1 uncultured Myxococcales bacterium | reverse complement strand
CGGGCCTGATGGTTTTCGCTTACCAGCGCGTACCCGCACCAAGACCGAGGGCGTCTGCGTAGTGGAGGAGCCGATGACCGTGATCGCTACGTTACCTCACATGCATGAGTTGGGCGTCAGTCTGGCCTCGACCGTCGAACGATCCGATGGCAGCAGCGATGATCTGATCACGCTCAACGGTTGGGATTTTGATAGCCAACTTTTCTATGACACCGAGGGACTTCAGCTCTTGCCTGGTGACCGAGTACGGACGGAGTGTGTCTTCGAGAACTCCACGGATATAGAGCGACGTTTTGGCGCCTTCACTGAAGACGAGATGTGCTTCAACTTCCTCTTCGTGACGCCACCCCCTGCGGAGCGCAGGTGTAATCAGAATGAGGGTGAGACAGGATACATGCCCGGCCAATGTGCCCCTGACATAGCCGCGGAGATCGCTGTGAACATCGAGAGCGCTCCGGTGGAAGGTGAGGCGCCTCAGGCAAGGGGTGGCCTGTTCCCCCGAGGCGACTGGCGGCTGGTGGACTATACGCTGATCTTGGAGTCAGCTGATACCGGGCTCGCGGTGCTCGATCTAGACGAAACGTCCATGACCTCGGCAGGTGCCCTACGGATTACAGAAGAGGGGCGCTTCGATTTAGACGTGGCCGGCGAACTTCAGGTCGTTTTGACGAACGGCGGCACCCCGGTCCTGGGGATTGGAGCTTCGTTTGGGGGGACGATTATAGAGGATAACCCAGACACTGGATCTCTTCAGGTCGCTCTCGATTGTCCTGAAGAAGGACAGCTCACAACGACGTATACGTACGAAGACGAGCGACTCACTTTTTATCTACCCTTTATGCGCATGGCGACCGGCGTCGCTGTGCCTGTGTTTGAGCGGGTGGATTAGGCGGACGCGAGATCGGGCTCAATCGTGATCGAGTAGCGTAAAGGCGCTCAACGAATCGTCGAGCCCACGATTCGCGTCATGAGCTGACTCGTGAGACCCAGTTCGGCCACGAGATCTTGCCACCGAAATGGCGTCTCCGCCGCGTTAGACCACCAATCTATACCTTGTAGAGGAGCGTCAGACAGACAATTGGCGACGCAGATGTGCTGGCCACCCTGGGACGCAAACTGAATCGCTACGACGGCGCGCTGACCCTCGGTTAAGATCAGGGGGATCGGTACGGCGATCTCGATCTGCCGACCAGCGACGCTCTCTACTGCGCTCGGCACGTCATAGCTTCGATAGCCGAGGCCTGTGGCGGAGGGAACCTCGGGTAACGGGCCTTCGCTGTCTATTGCAAACAAGATGACGCGGTGGCCCAGGGAGCCATCGCAAGTCGGGACATCATCATTCTTCAACAGTGAGTATTGGATGGCTTCGATGGCGAAAGGGTAGGCCGGTGGGGTCAGCACCGTCGCTGCGTAATGCCCTGACTCTGACGGTATATTCGGTGCGATCAAGCCGACGGTCTCACACTCTTCGGGGACGTTACTGACAGTCAGTGGGGCGTTTGTGACAGTCCCGTCAGATCTCTCCTGGATGGCCATGTCGATGGCCTCGGCTGCGACGTCCGCCATGACGCCTTCATCCATGAGCGACTGATCCCGTTGAAGATCCTGGTCCGTCTCAGTTGTGCCGTCGACCGCAGCACCAGCATCTAGGCTGCTCTCCATGTCGATGGTTGAATCCATGAGCTGACCCGATGACTCTTCGCTGGCGCAGCCGAGGACGTGTACAGCCAGGAGGATTGCGGTGACTCGCCCAAATTGTGTCGCGCTACTCATTAATCTACCCCTTGTAAGGTTTGTCTGCCGCTATATGCCTAATCCTTGGAGTGAACTCAAGCAGATATGACCTTTGGCTCAGCAGTCCATGGGCCAGCTTCGGCCTTTGAGTCATTTAGATCTGCTGCGGCTCCAGGCTCAGAGATTCCGTCGCCGAGTAAGTGACGTGGTCAGAATCAGGATGATATCGACAATCTAAGGCTTAGAGACCGACAGAGGCTAAGGGCCAGCTTCGAGACATGGTCTAGAAGTATTGGCAAAGCGCCTTGGAACTTCCTATTCTGGAGACTATCCGAAACACCGTCGCCGTAGAAAGGTCCTGCCTTGGACGACTCCCTCGACAGTATGGATGTATCTGGAACGATCTTGAGCCTGATCGAAGCGCAAGGCTTGGGCGATCAAGACACTGCCACGACGATTCGCGTTGGATTAGACGTGGCTGCGCTCGCAGCGGCGGAGGCATTACTTAACCCTACGATCCCTCCGCTGGCTTTGGGTCAGCGAGGCTCCAATCAAATCGACGCGGAGATCACTGTTCGTGAGCACATCGCGACCGGAGGTATGGGAGAGATCCGCAAAGCCTATGAGCATGTCTTGCTCCGCGAGGTGGCGCTCAAGACCGTCAGACCCGAGCTGAGGGAAAATGAAGCGGCCACCGATGCTCTGCTGATGGAGGCCCGAATCACTGGGGTGTTGGAGCATCCCAATATTGTCCCAGTTCACCGCTTAGGCTGGAGCTCTAAAGAGGGCCCCACGATGGTGATGAAGAACATCGAGGGGATGAGCTGGAAGGAGCAGATGAAGCGACCTTCCGATGATCCAAAGGCGCGTATGGAGCGGCAGGTTGCGATCATGCACGACGTCTGTAATGCCGTCGCCTTCGCGCATAGTCGCGGTGTACTACATTGCGATGTTAAACCTGCGAACGTGATGGTTGGGACCTACGGAGAGGTCTATCTACTGGATTGGGGGATAGCTCGGCACAAGGATGATCCTCCAGAAGAGGGGAGGATCTCGGGCTCACCTGGATATATCCCACCGGAGATGGCCCTCGGCCTGTCTCATCGTGTGGACGAGAGGTCCGACGTGTTTTTGCTAGGGGCGTGTCTCCACGAGGCGATCACGGGCAAGCCTCGCTATTCGGACAACACATTGTTCGCTCGCTTGGCCGCGGCCGCTCATGCTGAGCAACATGAATACGACGAGAGTGTGCCTTGGGAGCTGGGGGAGATCTGTAACCGGGCGTGCGCTCGAAAGCCTAAGGACCGTTTTGAGAGCGTCCAGGCGCTCTCGAAAGCGCTGTCTGATTTCTTGAGGCACAGAGGGTCTGTTGAGGTCGCCGAGCGGGCGAGCCACTCCTTAGAGGCTTTGGAGGTCGCTTGTTCAGTAAAGGAATGGACCCCCGAGCAGAAGCGTAAGGTCTATGAGTCTTATTCAGCTGCCAGGTTCGGTTTTGAGCGAGCCCTTGAGACCTGGGATGAAAACAGCCCTGCAAAGCAGGGCTTGCGATCAACTCAGTTGCTGATGGCGACCTTCGAGATGGACATCGGCAACCTCGCCGGCGCCGCGCGCGTTATCGGGGAGATCGATAGCCCCCCCACAGAGATTATGATGCGTTTTGCAGGGCTTGAGCAGGAGCTCGCTGACCGTGAGAACGCGTTGAAAGCTCTTGAGAAGATCCGGGAAGAGCAGCGGTTTCGAGGGAACGACTGGGGTAGGGCGGTCTTTGTTGTCCTCAATGGGCTGTTCACCGCCTTCATCATGGTTACCCTTGGCGTTATGTTGAGGGCGGACATCTGGGAGGTGACCGCGCTGAACAGCTTGCTGTTCCTGCTCATGGCTATCGTCCTCTTTACGATGGGTGCCTGGGCATTTCGGAAGAGCATTATGGACACCGAGGTGTTTCGTCAGGTCGCGGGCCTCTTCCTCGCTGGTGGCTTTGTTTTGTTATGCGCTCGGCTCGTGGCTTTGGTCCACGAGGTCTCTTTTATGGACATGATCTTGTTCGCCGATATGGCCGCCTTTATGGCGATGAGCACGATCGCGGCGATCGCGATTCATCGATGGTTCGTGGTGGCGATTTCCGTTATGGTCAGCGTTTGGGCTTTTAGCGCCTTGGCGCCAATGTACATGCTGGATGCCCTCGGGCTTGGCTTCTTACTACACAACTTGCTGCTGGCTTGGTTCGTGCGTCCAATGGCGCGCTAGGCGCGGGCCAGGGGGATGGATCTTGAAGGCCGTGCAGATGAGATCTGCGTGAGCTTTTTGCGTTGCCGCCGCGACTCAGATGGGGTGGCCCCAGGTCCCCGTCCATACGGTGCACAGTGTGTGATGGGGCGTGACGGCCTCTCGAAGGCCTCTCGACGCGCCTGTTGTTCACCCGCTGAGGTTGACGGACAGGCCTACGATGTTCCTGAGGCGTGCTGCCTTGGTCCGTACACCTGTGAGTCTCTTTGTGAGTCCGGAGTGGGTAATGTCAGCGCGCCGGCTTCAGGGGAAGAATGTTATGAAGGAGGGCACTGCCCGTCGGACATCTGTTGAAGGTGGATCAAGGTGTGCACGACAGGTACGGGAAACGCAGACGAGGTGTGCATGGATGATCAGGACTGCACAGTGAGCGGTGGTTTTCGATGCAATATGCGGCGCCATCAGAGCGCTCGGGCCGCTCCTTAGCGATCATGGGTGCTATGGGGAAGGATCCGAAGCTGGCGAGGCGAGGATCGCTGAAGCGCAAGCCTCGCGTTCACCAAGCTCTCCCTGAGCTACACAGTCCTTAGTATCGCAGCCCTGGTACTGGCTGGCATCCCATGGTCAAGAGCAGCGAGAGCGTTGTGATTGAGATAAGAAAGAGGCGCGCTTTAACCGACATCATGGGGTCTCCGGTTTGTTGATTGAGAGTCTCTTGGGCCGCCTGCATCATGTATGGACGCACACTCGGCATCTCTGAACGAAAGTCTTAGCCTGGAACGTGTCTCAAGCTCATCTTAGGATACGGTGGGCGTGGCTCGATGTTACATCCCCTTACGTTCCGCGAGCCTCTGGAAGGCTCTCGAAGCCCTGTGCTCTCATGGACCCGTTGAGGGCTTCGTTAATGTAAGCCAAAAGTACCTTCTATGCCGAGAGGCACCCCTGCGGTGAGCGATGGGCGACGCCAGGTTCTCGCGTCGCTTGAATGAGTAAACCAAGGAACAAATACCAGCGGTGTTATGCGGCTGTGGGCCCCAGCGACTTGCCCATAGCGGTGTCCATTGTTGCCTTAGAATGGGGCTCAGATAATGGGGGTGATACGTGCTTGTTTATTCGGTCTGACTTGGGTAGGTTCGCGCTTTAAATTCGAGGTGTACGCACATGTGCGGGATCGTTGGCATCGCGGGTACTGAGCCCGTCAATATGCGAATCTACGATACTTTGACGGTCTTACAGCACCGAGGTCAGGACGCTGCTGGGATAGCCACCACTGATGGTGGTCAGATCTTTTTGCGGAAGGACAATGGCCTGGTCAAAGATGTCTTCCGCACACGGCACATGCAAGAGCTCACCGGCTCCCTTGGGATTGGGCATGTTCGATACCCCACCGCTGGGACCTCGAGTTCTCATGAAGCGCAACCTCTGTATGTGAACTCGCCCTACGGGATTGCGTTGGCGCACAACGGGAACCTGACCAACGCTGCAACTCTTAAAGAGGAACTCTTTCGGTTGGACCGGCGGCACCTAAACACCCGTTCGGATTCCGAGATTCTCTTGAACGTGCTCGCACATGAGCTTGGGAACCAGCCTATTGATAGGCTCTTGCCAGAGCATATCTTCAAGGCGGTCGAGGGGGTCCACCGCCGTTGCCAAGGTGCCTATGCGACGGTCGCAATGATCCCAGGCTTCGGGTTGGTGGCCTTTCGTGACCAGAACGGTATCCGCCCGCTCTGTTATGGATTCCGCGACACGCCTCAGGGCAGAGAGATTATGGTCGCTTCAGAATCCGTGGCCATCGAGACCTCAGGTTTCTCCTTCGAAGGGAATGTCCAGCCGGGAGAGACTATCGTCTTCGACGTCCGTGACCGAAGCATGCATCACCGCACGAGCAGCGACAGCAGGGCGCACCAACCCTGCATTTTTGAGTTTGTATATTTGGCGCGGCCCGACTCGATCATGGATGGGATCTCGGTCTATAAGAGCCGTCTCCGCATGGGAAACTCTCTCGCTAAAAAGATCCTGAGGCTCAAGCCAGAGCACGGTATCGACGTGGTGATCCCGGTGCCTGATACCAGCCGCACTGCGGCGATTCAGGTCGCCTATCATCTTGGGGTGAAGTTTCGCGAGGGGTTCATCAAGAACCGGTACATTGGTCGGACCTTCATTATGCCGGGTCAGGCCGCTCGTAAGAAGTCGGTGCGTCAGAAGCTGAATCCGATCTCCCTGGAGTTCCGGGATAAGCACGTTCTATTGGTCGATGACTCTATCGTCCGCGGGACGACCTGCAGTGAGATTATCCGAATGGCACGAGACGCTGGCGCGAGTCGGGTCTCATTCGCGTCGGCGGCCCCGCCCGTGCGTTACCCAAACGTATACGGTATCGATATGCCCGCGGCGCCGGAGTTGATCGCTCACGATCGAAGCGTAGAAGAGATTCAGGGGGAGATCGGCGCCGATTGGCTCATCTATCAAGACCTGGATGACCTGATCCTCTCGGCTCGGGAGGGTAACCCTGAGATACAGGATTACGAGGACTCGGTCTTCTCAGGCAAGTACATCGGAGACGATGTCAGCGCCGAGTACTTAGTGGGACTTGAGGCGGATCGGAACGACGAGACCAAGCTGAGGAATCGCGTTCAGAGTATTGAGGAAGACGGCTGAGGGGAGCGGGGGCCGTAGAGTAAACGCGCCGGGCTACTCCAGCGCGCTCGAGCTCTCGGGTCACATGTGTATCGCTCGCCCCTCGATGTTCATCGCGGCCTCTTTAACGACCTCAGAGAGGGTTGGGTGGGCGTGACAGCTCCGAGCGATGTCCTCAGCGCTCGCGCTGAACTCGATCGCCACTGCGATCTCGGCGATGAGATCTCCGGCGTTAGGGCCGATGATGTGGGCGCCCAAGATTCGGTCTGTCTCAGCGTGGGCTAGGATCTTTACGAAACCTTCCGTGCTCCCCATAGCCCTCGCGCGGCCGTTGGCCATAAACGGAAACTTACCCCGCTTAAACTCAACGCCGGCCTGCTTCAGCTCTTCTTCTGTTCGGCCAACACTCGCGATCTCTGGGTGGGTATAGACGATGTTGGGAATACTTTCGTAGTTGATGTGTCCGTGCCCTGTGACGATCCGCTCTACACACGCGATCCCTTCTTCTTCAGCCTTGTGCGCGAGCATCGGGCCGGCGATCACGTCCCCAATCGCGTAGATGTGAGGGGCCGATGTTTGGAAGTCGGGTCCGACAGGGATTCTACCCTTGGGATCGAGGGACACTCCGACGGACTCTAAGCCAAGCTTATCTGTATTCGGGACTCGGCCTACCGCGACCAGAACACGATCGCAGGCGATAGGCTTGCCCCCGTCATGCTCAACGAGGCAGCGATTCTTACTGACCTTGGCTCCTGTGACTCGGACGCCAAGCTCAAAGTTGAGGCCTTGCTTCTTAAAGACGGTCTTGGCTGCGCTCGCTACATCAGCGTCCATGCCCGGAAGGATTCGGTCCATGTATTCGAGGACTGTGACTCGAGCGCCGAGTCGAGACCACACGGATCCAAGCTCAAGCCCAATCACCCCGGCCCCAATAATCACTAGGTGCTTAGGCACTGATGGGTAGCTTAGCGCGGTTGTGCTGTCCCCGATTCGGTCTCCGTCGAAGTCCACTCCCGGCAGCCTTGCGACCTTGCTCCCTGTCGCGATGAGGATGTCTCGGGTCTCTAGAACCTGTTTTTTACGGCCCTTTTCTACGACCACCGAGGTCGTATTTAGGATACGTCCATGCCCCGAATAGTGGGTTACGCCGTTCTTGCGGAAGAGATGAGCCACCCCATCCGTGAGACCGCCGACGACCTTGTCCTTACGGGCCATCATCTTTTCGAGGTCTAGGCTGACCTTCGCGGTGATCCCGTGTTGGGCGAACTCTTCCTTCGCCTCGTGGAATTTTTCGCTCGACTGTAGAAGCGCCTTGCTCGGAATACAGCCTACTCTTAGGCATGTACCACCTAGCTGGGCCTCCTTCTCTACACAGGCGACCTTGAGGCCGAGTTGACTAGCCCGAATAGCGGCGACATATCCACCAGGACCAGCGCCGATGACGACTAAATCGTAAGCATGCTCACTCACGCTCAGACCTCCAAAGCCAAACGAATTGGGTTTTCAATGCACTTCTTGATGCGCACCAAGAAGCCGACCGCCTCTCGACCATCGACGATTCGATGGTCATAGGTCAGCGCGATATACATCATGGGGCGAATCACAACCTCACCATCCACCGCGATCGGTCGCTCCTGGATGCCATGCATCCCGAGGATCCCACTTTGGGGAGGATTGACAATCGGGGTAGAGAGCAGTGAACCGTAGACACCACCGTTGGTGACGCTAAAGGTGCCGCCCAAAAGCTCATCGAGCTTGATCTTGTTCTTCTGCGCGCGCGCGCCAAAGTCTCGGATCGTATGTTCAATCTCTGCAAAGCCAAGCTGCTCCGCGTTCCGGATGACGGGCACAACGAGGCCCTTACCGCCGCCGACGGCGATGCCAATGTCATAGTAGTCCCGGTATACGATCTCTCCACCGTCGATGACCGCGTTGATGGCGGGGAACTCGCGGAGTCCGTCGACGACCGCCTTCACGAAGAAGGACATGAAGCCGAGCTTTACACCATGCTTGTCCACGAAGTCAGGCTGATGCGTCTTGCGGAGCTTCATCACCTCAGACATGTCAATCTCATTGAATGTCGTCAATAAGGCCGCTGTTTGCTGAGCTTCAAGGAGCCGGCGCGCGACGGTCTTGCGCAGAGGCGTCATTCTAACTCTGCGCTCTGGCCGCTCTCCCGTAACCGCCGACTGGTTTTTCATAGGGACCGCCGGCGCGAGGTTCTGCGGCTGTGGGGAGACCTTCTCGGTCCGAACCGCCGCCTTCGCGACACCACCGGACGCGTCGACATGGCGTAGTGCGTCCTCTTTGAGGATACGCCCTTTATGGCCGCTCCCAATGATCCCCGCTGCCGACATGCCATGCTCCGCGAGCACTCTGGCCGCGGCGGGCATAATCGCCGGCCCGCTCGTGACCTCGGGCTCAGGCCTGGTCGCTGTTTGGGGCACATACGCCGGCGCCGCTTGTGGGGCCGTTGGTGGGGCCGCAACTGGAGTGACTGGCGCTGTTGGCTGGGGAGCTGGAGCCGCGGCCTCGGGCGCGGGTTCCGCTGGAACTTCGCACTCCTCAAGCTCGGCGATGGTCTCACCAACCTGGGCGGTCTCTCCGGTCTGCTTGAGCACCTTGACCACGCGTCCATCGCAGGGGGAGGGGACTTCAAGGTTGACCTTGTCGCTCTCGACGACCACGAGGTCTTGGTCGAGTCGGACGTAGTCGCCTTCTGCCTTGAACCAGTCGCCCACGATGACCTCGGTGATAGATTCACCGATGGCGGGCACCTTGAGTTCGATGCTCATTTACTTTTTCCCTTTCTTGCCCCTGCTTTACCTCGCGTGGACCGGGTCTGTTTGAAGTTGAGTGCCTCATTGATAAGCATAGATTGCTCCAGCTTATGGCTGGCGCTTGATCCGGTAGCTGGACTCGCGCTCGCTGGCCGAGTCACCATGCGGAAGGGGTATTGCCCGTCGCACAGGCTCTCACCAAATCGAAGTCTTAGGTAAGGCCAGGCGCCCATGTTCAACGGCTCCTCTTGTACCCAGACGACCTCGGTCCCCT
>CALELH010000493.1 GCA_937902595.1 uncultured Myxococcales bacterium | reverse complement strand
GTAGTCCGCAGTAAGCAGAGACGGGCGAGCAGGTCGATTCGAGCAGCGCGTCACAATCGACGGGCTCGTCGCTAGCTAGGGCGCTCAGGGTGTGGCCTTAGATCCCACCCTGCTTCTCGTTCATCGACTGAGATGGCTAGGGAGGGCTGACTCGCTGCGCTGAACGTGGCGAATATCGCTGGCCCTCGTAGTCCATCGGGTTGTCGGACCAGTTTACGTAGACGGTGTCTCCGTTTGGTAACGCCCAGCGGACAGGCACTTCATGACGGCTCTGTTGAGCCGATTGGTCTGCCAGCGCCTTCGTGAGCTCGAAGGGCACCACCGGCGGCACGGGGTCAGGGATAGAGGGTTCGCCCGCAAGCGCCGTGTACACGATGTCCGGCGTGAGCCAGTCCCATCGCTCCGGTGGAAGCGTGCGCAGATCGTCCGAGAGGAAGAGCGCAGATCCCGCGAAAGCCGCGGCCCAGCCCGCGACATTGACTTCGTTCTGGGGCAGACGCCGGAGCAGCGGCGGATCTCCGTCGCAGAGAATTGCACGGCAATAGGGCCAGCGAGACGCTGTGGTACGTGCCACGCCTGGAACAAAGAACCAGGTCGCGTCGAACACTTGCACAGCGACGTCAGGACCAATTCTCCATACATCCATCTTGTCGAAGCCCGCGATAGGCGGTGAGCCGACGCTGAGAATTACGGTCTCAGGTCCTGCCGCCTCACGGATCAGGTCGATCGCTCGATTATAGGCCTCCATACCGGTTACTCTTTGGAGTCGTTGACCTTCGTAGGTCCCGGCGAAGAGGAAGTCGATCTTCAAGAGATCAAATCCATGACCAACGACGGACCGAATGATCCCACGGAGGTGGTCAGCTGCCCCGGGATGGGTCACGTCGAGGATCTTCATCACTCCATGTCTGAGGTGCGTGAAGGACGCTCCCTCTACAAACCAATCGGGGTGCTCAGCTACGAGGGGTAGGTCTCCTTTAACCAGGAGCGGCGCGAGCCAGATCCCCGTGTGGAAGCCATCGGTTCGCAGGTCCGTGACCAGCTGGTTAAGCCCGCTTGGGAACTTCTCGTTCGCGGTCCACTCACCCCAGTCTCGCTGCCAGCCATCATCCACGACGATTCTCAGGGGCAAGAACTCGGCAGGCACTCGAGGTGTCAGATGCTCGGCGACGAGGGCCGCGTTTGCTCTTACTGCCTCTTCATCGACGGTATCCCAAAGTTCGTACCAGGAGTTCCATCCTGCCTCCGGTCGCGCTGCGCTCGCGTCACGGCTGGGTAGGCTGCGCCCATAGCGGTTCAGGCTCTCGTTGATGTCATCTGTGAGGTCTAGGAACCAGGTCTCACCTTCGACGACTCGACCTGATGGGAGTTGGAGTGACTCACCCGTGCCTCCACTCGACAAGCGGATACTGAGGTTTGGGGCGACGCCAGAGATGGAGAGCCAGGACTTAAACCGCTCTGCGGTTGTTGCGCCTAACACCATCGAGTTTTCACCCCGAACGAAGGTGTGCCACCACGAGTTGGCGACACCGTTACGGATCACCTCGATATCTCCTGTTGACCGGATAGCGGTGTCGGTCTCTACCTCGCTTACTCGTTCAGGGACGGCGATGACGCCTGACTGTGACCATGACTGGAAGCCGTTTGAAAGCCAGGCATCTGCGCCAGGAATCCGAGCGATCCCTTTCAGCCCGTGTCCACCAAACTCGTGCTCGGCGTCGGAGATATACCGACTTGTGATCAGAGAGCCTTGGGCTGTGAGTTCGAGACGACCAAACCCGGAAAATCCGCATTCAAGACCACCGTTGCCAGTCCCTTGACAGTTAGTCGGATCACGCCAAGCACCATCCGCATGAATGGAGGGGGTCAACGTCAGACGAGCGGCTCCACATGTCAGCTCAACACGAGACGAGAGGAGGGTCCACGCAGCGTTGGCGCATGGACTCGCCTGTTGACTAGCGTCGGAGAGCCCGCTGTCAAACACGAGCGCGTCGGTTCCCTGGGCGTCGGTGAGTCCTCCATCGGAAGCGCTCACATCAGACGCACCTGAGTCCGTCACTGCTTGGGGAACAGGGTCTTCACCACACCCCGGGGCGAGGAGAAGAGCGGCAGAGATTATAATAATAGTCTGGGATTTCATGGGGCGAATATGACGCGAAGCGTCTCTTGATGCCAATCTTTATGAACCAGAGACGGGATGGTGCTTAGCTTCGGAGCAGGGCAGGCACGGCGAGAGGCCTCTCGCATGGATTCAGCAGATCGCCACGGCAGGCGGGTACACGCAGATCGGGAGCTTCACCGATACCCACCTCATCAAAGAGCGTCTGCAGAACGTGCTCCGGACGGATAACCTCTCCGTCGAGGTCCGGGCGGCCGGTGGTCAGATTGGTCTTTGTTGGCATCATACCGACGTCAGATGACGCGCCGATCACTTGACCACCTCTCACCTTTCCTCCAAGCAGAAAGCAGGCGTTGGTCAGCGAATGGTCTCGTCCGCCGCGCGTATTCAGCAGCGGTGTGCGGCTAAACTCACTAAACCCGACGATGACGGTTCGATCTAGCCAGCTCTCGCCGGTATCTCGGTATGGACGTCTCGCTAGGTCTTCGGCCATTCGGGCCACAACCTGAAACCCCATCGCCTGATTTGGGCCTTGGTCCGTCGACCACTCATCAAAGTGTGTATCCAAACCTGGGCACACCGAGATGCTCGCGCATCGGCTGATGCCCGAGGTGATCGCTTGGACAGCCATCGCGCCTTGTACCTGTGGGGTATTCGTCTGATTACGAGTGAATCCGTAATGGTCTCGAATCATCTGGATCTCGGGCGTGTTCGCGCGGAAGTCGAAGGCTGAACTCAGATCACCGGTCACCATGTCCTGTGCCTTCTTACGCGACGCCTCTGCCCCGGACCACAGATTCGATTGCGCTCCACGTGGACACAGAGCTGCGTCTACCAGGCGGCTATCGATCTGCTGCACGAGGCGAGCAGCGAGGCTTGGCTCGGCTGGACGGAGCGCACGGAGCAGGTCAGAGACGCTATTTACGGCGAGCCCTGTCGCATAGTTTGGCAGCCCATCATTGTAGGTCTCTACCCGCACAGACAGGTTGGGTATCGCTTCTGCCCCACCATAGTGAGAGGCCAGCCAGGTCGCAGCGGAGGAGCCACGCGCTTGCAGTCCGCTGGGCGCTTTGCCCGTAATAAAGCGACGGCGACCAACCTCGTGAGTGAGCGTCTCCATGCTCATGCCGCGGACTACGGTCACCTTGTCTGCATGATTCGCCAATTCTCCGATGTATGGACCCCAGGTGACACCGCCCGCGTTGATCAGTTGGCCATCGCTTCCTTGGAGTAGCTCGTAGCCTGGTTGAATCTGCGTAGTACGCAGATTGCCGTTGGTGAACTGAGCAGGGTTCCGTGGGTCGAGAGACAATAGAATGTCCCAGCCACCCGGAAAGTAGCAGAAAATATAGTATCGATCGGGCGCATCTGGATGGCGAAGCTGAGCGTGGGCGAGGGGGCTCATCGCAGGCCATAGGTTAAACGCCGCCGTACCTGCGGACAGGGCGAGCGCGTTCTGAATGAAGCGTCTACGACCCATCCCTTTGGACTTATGTTTGCGCACCGTCATCCCCTTAGTACGTATAAAAGTCAGGGTGGGTGAACAATGCCACACACACAGTATTCCATCGTTCGGCCCGGCTATCGGTCATGAACACGACGGAGTCATATAACCAGCGCCATTGAGCTAAATCAGCAGACTCAGCGCCAAGGTCTCGTTGGTGAAACCTCAGGATGAGCGCTTGTAAATGCTCCTGGATTCCATCTTCATCTTCATCCCACAGCATCATCGTTGACTGCGCCGGGCGCTCTTGGTCACGAGCGATCATCTTGCCGCACACTTGCCTAGCGGCGTCGTCAAGAAACTTCTGAAAGAGCGCGGTAGGCTCGAGCACTTCATTGGTCGACTGAATGTAGTCAGGTTTGCCTAGGGTGGCTGACAACGCTCGGAAAAGACTTACGTCGACTTGTCCTTGCCTCTCAGTCCAATTAAGCCCTCCGCTAACGCTGAGAAAAGCGTTCTCGAGTTGATCCAGGTTCATACGTCGTCGGACTCGACCCGGTTCAATGATCTCGGGCGGGAACGCGAGCGCGGCTTCGGCAGGATCACCCCAATTGCTCTCTACTTCCGCAGCGACCGGGTCGGCAGGAGCCGACGCTTGAGGCGTCTCCATTTGCGGTGGAGTTGGTGCCTCCATTTGCCCTGGAGGTGTCCCCTGTGTTGATGGGGTCGTTGGCGCTTGCTCCATCATCTCTGACGCCGGCTGAGTTACAGGATCGCTATCGCAGCCAAACCCGGTGGCGATGACGAGGGAGATTAAGAGAAATCTCATCGAACCCTCCTATATCGTGGGCTCGTGACGATGGCTTTCACCAATGAGCGGAAGCTCAAATCAGAGAAGACGAACTGACGAGCGAGTTCGTCTATCCACGCTTTGTCATCCTCACTCACGCTCTCGGCGCCGAGCAGCCAGCTCGCTGTGCGCTTCGAGACGCAGCTCGGCATGCGGTTATCCGCGACCGTTGATAAGGCCAGCAATTTTGGTCCCACTTCGATGTTCCGGACGTGGTCTTCACGACGAAATTTGTACGCGTTCAACATGCCGAGGTAGTCGTCCTCGATCTCAGAGAATGATTGAGTCGCATAAAAGTTGCGGCACTCAGCTGTACAATTTTGTCCGCTGATAGCGCAGGCCTGGCAGTCGTCTCTCGTCGCCGGGAAGTCCCCGGGGCTGAGGTAACCGATGCCCTGCTCCGTCCAACGTCCCCAGTGGGCCGCCGCCGGCTCCAAGATAGAGTGGCAATACTTACAGCCCGCTCGATGTTGCAGATCTGGGTTGCGAGCGCTCTCCTCATCGGCCACAGGGAGTCCGCCTTCCGGAGGATTAAACGGTTGGCACAGAAATGAGTCGTAGAAGCGATTCGCTCGCGCTCGGTTCGTTTGGAATCGTAGTAGGAACGCGGGCCGGGTCAGGATACCTGCATGGGAGTCGGGAAGCTCCGTCTCTCGCCACACCTCCGTCTCAGTAAACGGCAACACAGGCAGCGTCTCTAGATTCACCGGCTTAGGCTCATAGACGAGCCCGGCAGGGTGTCCGGTTTGGTTCCGCCAGAAATATGAGAGTGGTCCATTGATAAACGCACGCCGAGTCGTGAAGAGCTCTGTATACGGTCGGTTCTCGCTGAAAAGCGCGAAGAGAAGCCGGTCTGTCGCCTCGCTCAAGGAGCGAGTGACCCGCCGTTGTTCATTACCAAAGGTACACCAGCGTAAGGCTGGACCACATCCACACCCTGTGTCGTTGCCACCTCCTCGAGAGCTGCAGTCGGTGCCAGACTCGGAATATAGATTTCGTTGAGCGTCGAAGGCGCACACCTTGATCGGGGTGCCGTCCTCACTCCAATAGGGCACGATCATCTCGTAGCCTTCGACGTTATTCGCGTCGGTCAAGATCTCGCCGTTCGGGCTGAACTCTGCGGGCTCATCACGGCAGGGGATCGCTAGCCCATCTGTACCTCGGTATCTGGTTGATGGGTTCCGTCGCCAGTAAAGATCATTGGTTCTGCCGAAGCGCGCGTTGGCGCTAAATAGATTCACATTCTCGACGTTATTCCAGAGAAGCTTCCGGTGGAATCGAACGGCTTGTTCGGCGAAGGCGTCGCTCTCGAGCCACTGATCGATTAAGGACTCAGGAACGGAGCCCATCACACGCACTTGGTCGATCTCATCTGCGGTCGGCAGAGTCCCTCGGATATCTAAGCTCAGCGCGCGCAGATAGCGGGTAGGCTCGGAGACGTTGAGAGCTGGGTCGCAGGCCAGGTCGCCAAGCTGCAGTTCGTTCGCAGCGGTCTCTTGGGCAAACGCACCCCCCGTGAGGACGCCAGCGACCAAGATCACTATCGCCGAAATGTTACGCAGCCACCCCATCTATCGCTCCAAAAGCCCAGTATCACGCCACGCACGAATCAGCTCGATCTGATCCGCCGGCAGCATGGGACTGCCATATGGCATCCGACCCGTCTCGACGTCATCCACAATCTCAGCGATCTCTAGCCGCCAGGCATCGAGATCGTTCATTACGTGCGCGGAACCCCCATCACCATGGCAGGCAGTGCAGTGAGCGCTGTTTAGCGGCTCGATGTCGGCCTCCCATGTCGGTGGACCCAGAAAGTCGACAGACCCCGTGAGTTCACCGCCATCAGCATAGCGAATTAGGACGCTCAATGCATGTCGACCTGGTCCGACCTGATCTGGAGCGAGCTCTACCGACCAGGGAGGCCCCATCAAGATGGACGGCTCGGTGTCATCCAGTTGAACGGAAAAACTCTCAACCTGTTCGGGGGTTGTGACCTCAAATGTAACGGTTGTCGGTCCACCTAAGCGAGCCCCCGGTTCGAGTCCAGAGAAGGAGACAAAGCGGCCAGCCAATACCTGGTAGACGGTGTCTGCGTCTTTCAGGAAGGCCGCGCCCGCGGCGTTGACCCTGAGGGCAGAGTGCACCGGCGCGTCGACCCGAGTTCGGAGGCCATCATCATTGAGCTGCCAGAGTCCGACCCCGTTTGATATCCAAAGATCAGGCGCATCGGGATGGCCTGCGATCAAGCTGGCGGAGTCCGGACGAACCCAGTAGGTCCAGGTCTCATCATCGTTTAATTGAGCGAGGCTATTGTCGAACAAGACAAACAGCCCAGCGTCGGTCGCTGCGATCCGTCGTACATCCTGGCCAAGCTCAAATCTCCACGCGTTCGCCGTCTGTCCAGCCCCGATCGCTATGAGCGCTTGGTCGAACGCGAGCCACAGTGACGGGGTACCTCTAAATTGTCCCGGCGCCACTTGAGCGCGATCCCAAGGGACGGTGACCCCTGGAGTAGATAGACGCCTCAAGCTTCCCTCGGACCAATGACTCAAGCCCCTTGAGTCCGCAAACCAACTCTGGTCACCCCGCCCTTCAGCCGCCCTAACGGGGTCACTAAGGAGCGCATCTAGGGGAGACACCTCTAGTCCAAGGTCTGTTAGAGCGAAGATACCCGCGTTCGTGAGCACCAAGATCGTATCGTTGACCAGGACGGCGTCGATGAGGTCGCCCTCTATCGGCCCGGTCCAGACCTCTTCGCCATGGGCATGCAGGGTGGCTTGAGACTCGGCCTGGCTGAAGATCCGACCGTCCCTCAACAGCGTCCATCGGTCCAAGGCCCCTGTAGCGATGGCGGTTGCGTTCGCGGGTACATCCTCCGCTGTTGGTAAGTCCACAGGACCGCTCATGCCATCAGGCAGAGTCGTCGCGTCTAGTGGAGGTGGCGACTCAGCATCGGCGGCGATCATTTGATCTGTAGCAGACGCGTCCATGACCGAAGCATCTACAGGGGACACGTCTGGTTCGCTGTCGTCCGCGCACCCTAAAGTGAGTACACATAGAACGAACATTGAGAGAACGAGTCTCCCCGCTCCACGGCTCGCTAGCACCAACATGATCGATGTCCCCGCTCGAGATATGATTGCTGTACCAGTGCAAACGTACCATGAATCTGGGTACACTGGGCGCGCATCTCGTTCCATTATGACAGACTTACGTTCGTCAGGCGAACGCTCAGGGGGACCATGAAACGCTCTGCATATCTGCTCACGCTGGCCACACTTGTAGTTTTCGGATGCGCCGAAGACGCGGCGCTTGGTGAAGAACCTCGCCCCGATCTTTCAATACAAGACGCTGCGATGATTCAGGGAGATTCTGGCCCGATCGCCGACGCGGCGATGCCTTCGGCTGACCTCGGTATTATGGACGCGGCCTCCGATGCGGTGGTGATGGCCGATATAGGCCCAGTCGGTGACGCCGCCGCCGATATGTCCGTCGACGCAGGTCTTGCGGCGTGTGACCCAGCGCTGTCTCTGACGGCGAGCGCGACGGCTGCGCGCCCTTTTGATCTCATCAGACTACGACCTTCGGGAGGCACTGGGGCGTGGCGTTTCTCCCTGGAGGCGAACGAATCCGGTGGGCTCCTCAATGAGACGACCGGCGCCTACTTAGCTGGAGAACTGTCAGGGACAACGGACCGTATCCTTCTCGTGGACGAAGGCTGTATCGGTGAGGCTCACTACGATGTGCGCGTGGTGAACTCGATGAGCGTCCATCCCAGCCGCGCCGAGGTAGAGCGGGAGCAGAGCTTTCAGTTCCGGATCGATGAGGGGTCCGGAGAGTTCGCGTTCGAGTTAGTGGCGGCCCGTAGTGGTGGACAGATCTCTGAGGAGGGTCTCTACACTGCGGGTCCTGTGCGCGCTTCCGATCTCGTACGAGTGCGCGATGTCCAGACGGGCCAGAGCCGTGACGTCATCATTAACGTCGTCAACCGAGTCGTACTTACACCAAGCCCTGCTCAGCTGTTCATCCCGGTGGGCTCAACGGCAGAGCTGGTCGTTGACGGTGGGACTGGTGAGTTTGATGTCGTCGCGTCCGGACCCGGTGTCGTCGTCGAGGGAGCGCAGATCCGTGCGATTTCGAGCGGCCGGTTTGAGCTGGATATCACCGACGCCTTCATCGGGATCCAAACCCGAATGGTCGTCCACGTGGTCGATAGTCTGAACGCGAACCTTCAGCCCTTTGATGATGCAGCTACCGCCCTCAGGACGGTATCCGCCGGCGACTTAAACGGTGATGGCGTCGATGACTTTGTCATCGCCTATTCGTCCGCCGACGTCGAGGCTGGGAACTCAGGGGCGGTCTTTGTCTACCACAGCGAGCCTGGAGGCTTCGGTGCAGAACCTGCTCAGATCTTCTCTGGAACATCGGTCGACGAGGATTTTGGGCGGGGCGTCGCCTTTGGAGATCTCAATGACGATGGCCTAACTGACATGGTCGTCGGAGCGCGGCTCGCAGATCCCGGCATGAACGACGCCGGGGCGCTCTTTGTTCACTTGGGTGAGCCTGGTGGCACCTTCAGCGAGGCACCAGCTGATGTGCTGTCTGGGGTACGTGGTGGTGACCAGTTGGGCTTCTCTGTCACCGTCTGTGACTTCAACGGAGATGGTCGATTGGACATCGCCGGTGGCGCCATAGCCTATGAAGATCGCACTCAGCAGCCCATCGCCTTTACTCAGGGGGCCGCGATGATCTTCCTTGGGTACGAGGATGGATTCCTGGCGGAGCCCGACCAAATCCTAACTGGCTTACGTCGCGAAAATGATGGCTCTTGGACTGATTACCGTGACCTCCAATTCGGAAGTGAGTTGGTGTCCGGAGATATGGACGGTGACGGACGCTGTGAACTCGTCGCCGGCGTAAATCGCTATCGGGTCAATGGGGTGAACAATCAGGGCGTCGTGTATATCTATCGAGGCGTCGCCCCCGATCAATTGAGCCCCGGAGGCGTTACCCCTCGTCCGAGTAAGATGATCCAGGACGACGGAGTCATGGACAATGGCAACGCCTTCGGGCGTCGTCTGCACATGGCTGACATGAACGGAGATGAGCTAGAAGATGTCATCGTTGGCGCTCACGCGACCGACACGGGGGGACGAGATCGTGGTGCGGCCTACATCTTCTTAGGCGGAGCGTTTGCAGGAGATGAGGCCATGATGGCCACGTCCACTTTGACAGCAGATGGCTTTTATCCTGGAGACTCCAACTATGACAATGACGGCATTGGGGTCACCGTCGGTGATGTCACTGGTGACGGCTTGCCAGACCTCGTCGTTGGTGGATACAGCGATGATCCTCCTGGCCGGGGGAACGCTGGGCGAATCACAATTTATGCGGGGCGCCCCGATGATGTACCC
>CALELH010000492.1 GCA_937902595.1 uncultured Myxococcales bacterium | reverse complement strand
AAGTCAATCCCCGTGCTTCTCGTACACTCCCCTTCGTCTCAAAAGCCAAGGGAATATCCTACGCCAAGATTGCAACGGGACTCTGCTTGGGCAACAAATTGACAGATGAACTCACGGCTCGTCCAAGTGGCAAAGGACTCTACTTCATCAAAACCCCTGTCTTCCCTTGGCAACGGTTTGATATTGATGATGTGGCACTCTCGCCTGAAATGCGGTCGACTGGTGAGGTTATGGGCGTCGGCCCTGATTTCCCGACCGCCTTCCTTAAGAGCCAGTGGGGGGTCGGCTGCGATCTGCCTACCTCCGGGACGGTGATGCTCTCCGTGGATGACGCGGATAAAGCAGGTTTTCTCACGGTGGCACGTCGGCTAACCGATTTGGGGTTTAGTCTGACCGGGACCTCTGGTACCTGCGCCTATTTGAAGGATTACAATGTTCCGATCGAGAGCATTAACAAGCAAAACGAGGGCGGCGATCATACGGTCGTTGCCATCGAGCGCGGGGAGATCGATCTGGTCTTCTGTACGACGAGAGTGGCCGAGCGTATCCCAAGCTCACGGGGCCTGCGGCAGGCAGCCCTATTGAAGGGGGTTCCGTATTACACCACACTCGTGGGAGCGAGGGCCGCGGTCTCCGCGATCGAGCGACTGGTCGGCGGGCGCCCCGGTGTGCGCGCTATTCAGGACTATCACGCCTAAACCTTAAAGCGGTGTTTGGAAGAGAAGGGGATAGCATGTCGGATCGCATGCCCATTACACGTACAGGCTACAATCGAATGAGCGAGGAGCTTAAGCGCCTCAAGACGACTGAGCGTAGAGATGTCGCTCAGCAGATCGAGATCGCTCGCAGTCACGGAGACCTTCGTGAGAACGCCGACTATGACGCGGCTAAAGAGCGTCAAGGCATGCTTGAGGCTAACATTCGGACTCTTGAAGATAAGCTCGCGCGGGCAGACATCATCGATGTCTCGCGCCTATCGGGAGATCGAGTCGTCTTTGGCGCGCGCGTTGAGTTATTCGATCTCGGTACAGAGGAAGATAAGGTCGTTGTGATCGTTGGTGAGGCAGAGGCCGACGCGAAAACGGGCCACATTTCAGTGACTTCACCCATGGCCCGTGCGCTCATCGGAAAGAACCTCGATGATACCGTTCGTGTCCAAACGCCGGGGGGCGTTAAACAGTTTGAGATCACCGGTGTCTCATTTGGTGACTCGACTTTCTGATAATCGTTACTTGTCGCACGGTTGTTTAAGTGTTTGAAATAACAGCGTTTACGTGTTTTCTTGTGCGGTTTTGTAGAGATTTTGTAAAGCTCTTTCATTGCTGGCGCACCCTTTGCATACTTACGGGGCCGCGATCAAACCGTCAGTTGTCTTACGGGTTTGGTGACGTCTAGACTTTTTAGAACGAATAACAAGAACAGAACCGAACCCAGGGGGATGCGGATGCAGCGACTATGGAAGCAAGCTGTACTTTTCGTGAGCATGATCTCAGTGCTCTCAATTTTGCCAGGCTGTGGAGAGACCGTCGAAGACGTTGTCCGGGTCCACCCCGGATATGTCACCAAGTCTGCCCTTGAGGGAGAATGGTATTTTCGACAGACGGTCGTAGATCGACCGCCTCAGTTTGCTTATCTCTTCACGGGGATCGAGGGGGCTCTTGAGAAGGTCCGCTGGGAGATTCGTGAGTCGCAGCTTATCGCTTACCGTTCTCATCCTGCAGTTCCGGGCCTAGAGGACGACGCTACTCTGGCCGGCGCCGATTACAAAGGAAGTCCGGTCGCGATCTACAGCATCACAAGCCACTTTGATATCGTGCGTGATTTCAACACGTCGACGGGTGAGCAGAGTAACGTGCTGGTGCCGAATACGTCGCTTCGCCCGTGGTATGAGCGCGACTACATGAACGTGAATTGGTCGACCAACACGTTGAGTGGACCGGTACAGCTTGGGGCATCCTTGATGGCTTTCCCAGGCACTTCGCATGCACAGTATCGTGAAGTCGAAGATGACCCGTACGATCCAGACCGCTTCCGTCTGGAGGACGACTTCATCTTTCTGACAACCAATTATGTCACCACTGATGGCGGACAGAGCTGCTACATGGGCTACGGGTCCGGCTTCTTTACCTGGGACAATTGTGGCCCCGTCGAAGTGAAGATTCGTAGCTCCTTCAGCAAGATTGATCCGGTGGAATACGCTCAGTTTGAGCCGGTTGAATACTTGGACCGACACGTGATGAAGAACAACGAAGGGGAGCCGCTTCGCTACGCCACGGTCTCGGTCGGTGAGGACAGAGACACGATGGTAGATGTGGCCTGCACTGATGAGGTGCTTGACGCGCTGCATCCAGAGGTAGCACGTCAAGACTGCAAGGAGCTTTCCTGGGGCCACTTCAATCGATTTGGCTACTTTAGGAGCGAGCGTAAGGGCTATGACCGACGCGTCGGTGGTGGGCATGACTCGACACGAGAGTTCTATGCGAATCATCACCAGATGTGGAAGGCGACTAAGGACGCAAACGGGGACAGGATCCCCTTCGCTCAGCGTGATGTTCGTCCCGTTGTTTACTATCTCAACCCGAATTTCCCGGAAGACCTCAAGGCGGTCGCAGTCAAGATCGGCCAGAACTGGAACGCAGCCTTTACTGAAGCGGCGACGTCTTCGACAGGTAAGACGGCTGAGGAAATCGCGGAGCAATTGCGGGCAGATGATGATGGAAAGGGCATCTTCCTCGAAGGTGACCCTCTCGGCGCTGGCGCGGTCTTCCAGGTTCGCGAAAACAACTGCTCTACGGCAGGCATTGACAGCTATCTCTCACGAAACGCGTCCATGGTCCCCGTCTCCTTCGAGGCGACTAAGGGGCGCGGCGTGTTACCAGGCAACCTAGAGCGCGTCTGCTCTGCTCTGCACTACTTCTCAAGGAAAGAGGGCATAGAGGTGTTCGAGTGGCAGCAGATGGGTGACCATCGCTACAGCTATGTTTGGTGGATCAATGAGGACCAGCCAAATGGACCGCTCGGATATGGGCCTTCGTCTGCGGATATTGAGACGGGCCGCATCATCAGCGGTAACGCTCACGTATATGGAGGGGCTCTAGATGGATACGCGCGCAGCGCCGCTGACGTCGTTCGGGCTCTCAATGGAGACCTTGAATTGGCCGACGTCATCGATGGTCACAGCTATCTACAATGGATAGAGGCGGGCTCATCGGTGGCTGACGCTCCGGAGGAGCCAACACCTGAGATGCAGGCTGAGATTTCTCGGCGAATCGGCAGCGACCAGGTTCCGGGCCGCGACAAGTACATGAGACCAGGTGGGGGGATGGATAAAGCTGAGATGATGCGCCACATCGGCCGTCGCGTGAGCCATCCGCACCCGTCGGATCCCCTGTACACTCCGCTCAATACACCGGTCGGTTACGATGAGGCGATCCTCGACTCGCTGAAGAGCGATCCAATTAAGCGCAATCTAGTGATTGCACCGGAGATGCTCCAGGTTCTGGGGCCTCTATATGGCTGGCAGCCAGGTGATGAGGTGCCCGATGAGATGATGGACCAAGCGTTCGACCTCACCATCAACCCAGCGGCGATTCAACGTCGAGAGAAGGAGCGCTTCAAGTTCTTCTCTGAGAACAACGTCTACTTAGGGGAGTTCCTCGATGACTCCATCGTTGGCCTAGCTCTTGAGCTCAAAGGGCTAGAGCCCGAGGAAGTTTATAAGCGGCTTCGTGAGGAGATCTT
>CALELH010000491.1 GCA_937902595.1 uncultured Myxococcales bacterium | reverse complement strand
CAGCATATTGCCCAACATACGTGTCTCTAAGGACATTAACCTCGCATAGCGAGACACGGTCCCAACCTGCTCTCGAATCTCAGGGACGTGATCTTGGATCCACCGCTCGAAGAGAGCAGCTGCCCTCATATCGGCCATCACGAACATAGGCACGCGCATCATGCGCTGCTGAATCACCCGCGTCGCCACACCGCCGGATCGTGTCAAAGCCGTCGCACCACGGGTCGCCGACGCTACAAGCGCCCCCTCGGTGGTCGCCATAGGCGCAAAGATAGAGCCATTGACGTTCTCTCCTGAGAACTGGAGTGGTCCGGCCAGTCCGACCGGTACCTCAACGCTCCCAACCAGATTCTCGATGTTCCCAGTGAGCCGCTCAGCGTTGAGCTCAGTGGTCGTCAAACTCGAGAGCATTGAGCCACTGCGGGCGCGAATAAACTGAAGTCGTTCAAGCCTCGCTTGCTCTGTATAGAGGCCCCGGGCAGGAATCTGCGGTGGCCGCTCCGAAAGAGGGCCGCTCGATCGCTCAGGACCAAAATCGACGCCCCTTATCTCGATAAGCAGTGTCCACAGCTGGGCGCGGCTCTTCTCATCTGAAGGCTCAAGCAAGATGAAGAACCCACCATGAGCTCGATGAATTTGAGCGATAACCTTGAGATTGAGAACGGTGTCTCGTTCGTGCGAGACGCTGTGCAAGACCACCCGCATCAGGGTGCTGCCCTCGGTGAGTTCCTTCGGAACGGAGCTGCTAAACATTACCTTGAGCCGTCGATGATCGATCTCTCGAACCAGGCATTCAAAACGCTGACTACCTGCCGAGAACCGCAGCACAAAGTTGTCGTCCTGCGCGAGGTGAAGCAGCGTGGAACTCTGAGTGTTTATAGATTTCATACTGTCCCCCCATAGGCATCTCTTCGTGCCGGGAATAGGCGAAGAAGCAAAGGTAAGATGAAGAGGTCTGCGAACAGCGCCGCGATGGCAGCTATCGTTGTAAGCAAACCGAAGTAGAAGACGGTCTTGACCTGGGCGAGCATCAATATTGGAAACCCTGCGACCAGCAGTAGGGTGGTGATGACCGCCGGCCTCCCTGCGTGTTCAAAGGTGTAGGCGACGGCCTCTGACCAGCTCAGGTTGCTCTCTTCGCTCTTACGCCAATGGGCCATAAAATGGATGGTGTCATCGATGGAGACCCCCAGAACGATGGCAGCGATGGTGGCGCTCGCGATGTCGAGGGTCTGCCCTAAGAAGAACATCACACCAAACATGATCGTCACGGGAAACACATTGACCACCAGGCTTATGAGAGCCAAGCGGAATGAGCGAAGCCAGAGCAGCATGAGACAGAAGATGAGCCCGAGGGCGATATAGAAGCCCTGAGCCTGAGACGCGATCACGTAGTCGATGATCTTGACGTACAGCGGTGGATATCCGGCTGGCTCAACGATAGCGAGATCGGCGAAATGGCGCTGAGCGATCACATCGAGCTCATTGAGAGCGGTTTTCGCCTCCTGGGCACTCGTCATCTCTCCCACCAAGGTCATCCGACCCAAGGTCCCCTCTCGATTCATGAGAGGTGCGAAGACATTGTCACGATATGCCGGCTGCTCCTGGTCCCACTCATAGGCTCGTTGAGGGTCGCCCGTTAGAATCTTCAACTGGGACACCAATGGCCCGGAGAAGGGCTGCTTCAGATCGCTGTCCGGCGCGAACGCTTGCTGGCTTCGGCGAAACACCGTCGCGAGGCTAAGTCCATTTCTGATGCTGTTTAGTCGACTCGCTTCTTCTACAAAGCCCTCCATGGCGTTGAGCAATTTGGGGCTGTCAACAGCCACGCCATCGACTGGGCGCACGGTATACTCGAGAGGAAAATAGTCACCCCAAGTGTCTACGATCTCATGGTGATCGAGCACGACGCCGTGATCATCGGGTAGATAGCCCAAAGTGTAGGTGTCGGCCTTTAGATGCAACGCCCCATAACCGGTTAATGCGATCAAGATGAGACTAAAGAGTCCGACACGCCATGGGCGGTGCTCTATGACGCTGATGATGCGGGCGAGCCATCCATTGATGATGGTAAACTCGGGTAGCTTGACGTCGTCCCGAAGCGCCATGAAGGCAATCACCATCAAGATGACGCTGGCCAAGAGCGCTGCGCCCACGCCTATAGCGGCGAAGATCCCTAGGTCTCTCACTGCCGCCATGGGTGCACCGGACAGGGCGAGAAAGCCCGCCATCGTCGTCAGCGTAGTCATAAAGCAAGGAACAAGGATCTTCATTAAGCCCGCCTTGAGTGCGCCGACTCGATCATCGGGTGCCAGTCTCAACTCGTTGACAAATGCGGTGGGAAAATGAACAGCATCAGCGATACCGAGTACGATGACCAAGGTCGGTAATAGCACCGTGACCAT
>CALELH010000490.1 GCA_937902595.1 uncultured Myxococcales bacterium | reverse complement strand
CCCCACCCTTGACCCCCTGCCTCTTGTCCCGTTGACACACGAAACCCCATTGCCTCCGCGTTGCGCATGCTGTAGCTACGAAACTCCACCAAGAACAGACGGAGCCCGAGCATGGAACTGAATCTCGACTTTGTTGGCCAAGAGATTACGCCACGCCCGTACGAATACGACTGGAAGACGTGCGCCCTTTATGCGCTAGGAATAGGCGCTGACACTAACGACTTGGATTACACCTGGGAGGCGGTCCCGTCTTTCAAGGTTGTCCCGAGCTTCGCTGTCATCCCGACTCAGCCTATCGTCATGAAGGCTCTCGCCAAGGTCAACGCTGACTTTCGGCGGCTGGTCCACGGTGCCCAGACCATCACGATGCACAACCCGATCCCGGCTGAGGGGACCCTCCAAAGCACCGGCCGAATTACTGAGATTCAGGACAAGGGCAAGGGCGCGGTGGTGATCATCGAAACCCAAACGACCGATGGTGACGGTAAAGCGCTGTTCGATACATCGTGGTCAATCTTCTGTCGCGGGCAGGGAGACTTTGGTGGAGAGCGCGGTGAGAGCGTCACTATTCCAGAGATTAAAGAGGGCGCGCCAGCGGTCCTTGAGAAGACGTATGAAACCGTCGGCTCCCAGGCGCTGCTCTATCGACTGAGCGGAGACTTGAATCCACTCCACGTGGACCCCGAGCTCGCGACGAAGGCCGGATTTCCTGCGCCCATACTCCACGGGCTGTGCAGTTATGGGTATGCGGCCAGAGCTGCCATCGAGTCGGTCTGCGGAGGTGATCCGGCGCGACTCAAGTCATTCACAGCGCGTTTCAGTCAGGTCGTTTACCCGGGAGACGCGCTGAGCGTAACTATCGTCCCCTCCACGGTCGCCAACACCTATCGGCTACAAATCGATGTCGGTGATCGAACCGTACTTTCACACGGCGTCATCGAAGTAGGCTGAGATGGCGACTTCGACCTATCGCTTCGACATCGGACGTATGGCGCGAAACTTCGTGGGGCTGGTCCCGCTGGCCGCCTTCCCCGTCGTCTTGCACCTCACAGGCCACTCTGACAGCGGACTCTTCGCGATGTTTGGTGTGCTGGCGGTCGGGTTTATCGCCGGCGTACTCTATACTGCGGCGCGATTTCGGCTGTCCGTAGACGAGTCAGGTCTCGTCTGTCGGGGACGTGTTCGCAGTCGACGGATAGAGTTTTCAGAGGTTGTGTCGGCCCAAGTCCGAGTTGGCCGGGACAAACCAAGTCGCTTCATGGGCCCTCCTCCCTTCCGGGAGCTAGTGATAAAGACTGACGAACGTAAGCTCGTCATCTCAAGTCTCCCTCTGGGCGAAGAGGCCTTCGATGAGCTTGTAAGCACACTCGCGACCAGCCTTCCGGAAGACGTCCTGGACGCCGACGCCGACGCTCAATAGCCCCTCCTCAGCTCAGCCCAAAACGCGAGATAGCCCTCTCTGTCGATTCAAAGAGCGGCATCCGTCGACAAGCAGTCGCGATGACGGGTATCCTGAAGCGTGCGCCGGACTCAACGCCGGCCAACTGTTTTCAGGGGGAAGCATGCGCGTCCATTTGACCGCGCGTTCCTGGGTAGCCTTGTGCCTGCTCGTAACGCTGTTTCTATGTCCTCTGAACGCGAACGCGTTCCGGACACCTTTCGGAGATCGTGTCTATGACACTATCGAACGAGGTCTCGCTTGGATTCGGACCCAGATTGGCGAAGGTGGCTATAACGACCGCACCACAGCCCTGGGTGGCCTCGCCTTGCTCGAGAGGCGTAGAAGTCGACACTGGAACGCGCCCACTCGTGGTTACACCAACTCGAGTCGAGCGGACAAAGCGTTGCTGCGATCGATGGCGCGTTACGTAATAGACCATGACCCCGGACTCACCGAAGGCGCTGAGGGCGCCCATGGCTACGAGACGGGGATCAATCTCTCCTTCCTCTCCTTATATCTCTCAACGGGAGGGCCCGCTGATGTCGGCGCGGCCGTGCGAGTCAATGAGGCCATCGCGAATGGCGTCGCTGCGCTACTGGAGATACAAGGACCGGTCGTGGAAGGCGCCTGTAACTCTGGCTCTTGGAATTATAGTGTTCCCGAGCAGTTCGGCGACCTATCGACGACACACATCACATCTATGGGGCTCTCGGCCGCGTCCGCGTCCT
>CALELH010000489.1 GCA_937902595.1 uncultured Myxococcales bacterium | reverse complement strand
CGGCCCACAGGGCTGGTGCGTGCACATGAACGACCGATCGAACGTGGGCGCCAAGGTCGTATATGGCTCCATGGGTCAAGGATTCACTCGACGGGCGCACCATGCCCCGACTGGTCACGGCGTTCTCTCGGAAGCGGTATCGTTCCACCAGCGCGAAGCTGTCACTCGTGAGACACGCGCTCCCGCCAGTCTGCGTACCGCTGATCAGAAAGGGGCGCCCACCACGGGACCCTGGGTATGGACCACAACGAGCCGAGATGTTTCCAAACCCTGCTCCGTCGTAGCGCATTGGGTCTTGGCCGATGAGCCCGAGTTCAGCGAAGATAGTCCTCCAAGCGATCAGACTGTGAAGGGTCTGACGATACCGCGTCCCAGTCAAAGGGACCTCGGTATGCTCGGTGTTGAACTGGGTCACCCCTTCGATAATATTCACCATCGTCACCATCCATTGGGCCCTTGGTATATGCCGTCGATTGCGGGTCCACGCAAGGGACGTGACGGTGTCCATACGGACGGCCTGAAAGTAAGTGCGTTATCGACCGCCCGGGGCGTTGTTCTTAGGGCACGTTCAGGCTAATCTGTTCGCTGATGCAAGCCGCGATAAATTTTGCGGCGCGAGATACACCAACACCACCTGCGAGAAAGTCGAGAATCGGACCCATTCATGATCGTCCTTTGTCCAAAGTGTCGACACCGTTATGAGGTCCCGGCAGGCGTGGTCCAAGAGCATCGGGTACGCTTTCCCTGCCGAAAATGCGGCGCCACCGTCGACGCTACTCCAGCTCTCGGCAATCAGAGCTTAGACGACAGCGTGCTGAGTCAGGGGTGGTTCGTCGTCAAAGCGAATCATGTCAACGGCCCCCATGAGACTCAGACCCTCCTCCGGGCCGCTCGCGAAGGCGGCCTTGGACCACAGACCCTCGTCTGGAGGGATGGCATGGAGCGATGGGAGGTCGCAGCGGCGACGCCCCCTTTTGGGCCCGCGGTCGACGGGGGCACCCGGTGGTGGTTAAGAATCCAAAACCCGGAAGAGGCCTCCAATGCTTTCGAGAGCTTCCTCGAGATCGCTCCCAGCCACCTACCGACGGTGGACGCTCTGCGCGCGCTCATGGGCGCCGGACGAATCCGTGGAGGACACGCCGCGGTTTTGGCGGCTCTCGAGACCCAGGGTGACTGGGCGAGCGTCTCCGAGTTGCTGGACCAGCAGTCATCGATGGCGCCGACCCTTAAGGCGCGTACGGACGCCCGTCTTCGACTCGCCGAGGTGTGCGGCGACCAACTGAGTGATAACCAACTCGCCTTTGAAACGCTCAGCGACGCCTTCGAAGAAGATCCGAATCATCCAGTCGTCCTCCAGCGTCTCCTTGAAGTTGGTCAGGCTGAGGACCGCAGGGGAGATCTCGCCGGACTCCTTGAGGCGGCTCTACAGGACCAGCGGGTCGGCGCGGGGACGCACCGGGTGGTCGCTGGTCTAGCGGAGACATTGGAGGCCCTAGGCCAGCCCATCGCGGCGCTCAGGGTCTGTGACCGATACAGTCTGCCTCCCTCCCATCCAATATTGGCGCGCTTGGTCCGAACCACACAAAACCATGAGCGCCTCGCCGCTATCCTAGAGCGACAGCTTGCAGAGAGCCACGGCCCGGGTGCCATCTCATTGAGTCTCGAACTCGCTGGCCTCTATGCGGACAATCTCGACATGCCCGACGCCGCGGCGACGCTGTGGAGCAAGCTACTTCGGGCTCAGCCTGAGCTGGAGGAGGCCAGGGAGGGGCTCACTCGCTTGATGGCGCTACCACAGCTTGTGAGCGTATCGAGCGCTGCGTTGGAGACAGCGTACACCCGGTGCGGCGACTGGTCGGATCTTGCGACGCTCAAAGAACGGATCGCTGCCCAGACCCCTGACACTGATCAGCGCGTCGCGCTCTTGAATGAGGCGGCGGCGCTCTTCGCCGAGAAGACGGAGCATCTCAACAGGGGGATCGACTGTGCGCGCAGAGCCGTCGAGGCCGGCGACCCGGACCTCGCCTCCCTCAGGACCTTCGTCGATTTTATGACCCGGTGGGATGTGCACTATGATCCCGTT
>CALELH010000488.1 GCA_937902595.1 uncultured Myxococcales bacterium | reverse complement strand
TGTCGGGCCAGATGAATGTGCGACACCTCTCCACCTACGGCGGCGTGAGCCCACTGGGTCATTAGGGGAGGGCACTCGACCGTGCGCAGCCAGGCGAAGAAGCGGGACCGCGCCGAGTCGCCGTGATACGGGACGCCGGGCTTAAAATTGGCCATGTTCCGCATGGGCGCTTTCATGAAGGCGCACCAGATCGATGGGTCATGGTCCAGGAGCGCGGGCAGCGCCGCCTGCACGTCACTGTCGACCATGGTCAGCCCTCGAAAGCCCTTGGGGAAATAGCCATTGGTGAAGCGCTTGGCCACGCGCCGCGCCTGTCGACGCTCACCCAGCTCATAGGCGCAGCGGGCCAGGCCGAGGGTGGTCATCCAGGCGTTCGCCTCGGCGCCGTCGCAGATGCCCGCAGCCATCTTCATCTGGTTGGGGTGTTGGAGCCGATGGGCCAGGTTCATTCGCTCCTCGAGGGTCGACAGTGTCTCCCGTATGGTCACCCAGCCTTCGAGCGTATCTGGGGGGGTATCCTGGATCTGGCGAATGGTCTCGGCCAGCTTCAGGCGTGAGAGCTGCCCGACGATGTCCGAGATACAGTCGATGACCCAGGTCTCGAAGTCGCAGGTGGCCAGGGCTGGGTCGGGGAGGTTGTCGTCCCAGGCGTGTCCCGTCCGCTCGCCACCGGCCAGATAGGTGCGCCAGTGCATGCCCGAGTCGTGGAGGCCGGTCTGTTTCTTTAAGTTGAGGTGGAGGACTGAGCTGCGCTCGGTGTCGGGGACGTCGCCGTAGTAGACCGACAGTGTGTACCCGCTGCGCTTGGAGCGGTCCGTCTTGACCACGGTGCCCCAGTGCTCTCCGAGGAAATGAGAGAAGAAATACGTTTGGTCGGTAATGTCGTCCTCCTTGATCCGCCCACTGGGCCTACACCAGACAATACGCAGTGTTCGGGAGAGTTCTCACAGGTGGCCCCTCCTGATTTTTGCTGGTGCTTCCCGATGAGGGAGGACACCCACGTCTCCGCCGTGTTATCGGCTTTACGTGATTTGGTGGCCGCCAATGCAGTACATCGAAGAAGACCTACCCAAGCATGACGTGAAGTCGACGATGAGATCACTCGGGATCGAAGGGTCGGATCATCCGCCGCGCATCTTACTGTTGTACGGGTCGTTAAGAGAGCGGAGCTTCAGCCGTCTTCTCGTCGAGGAGGCGCAGCGGGTCCTCGAGGCCTTTGGGGCTGAGACCCGTGTATTCCGGCCCCATGACTTGCCGTTGTTTGACCGAGCGTCATTCGACCACCCTGAGGTCGTCAAGCTGAGGTCTCTCTCGGTGTGGTCCGAGGGACACGTCTGGGTCACCCCTGAGCAGCATGGCAGCATGACCGCTGTCTTCAAGAATCAGATCGACTGGATCCCGCTCTCCGATGGCGCGGTACGCCCGAGTCAGGGCCGCACCCTCGCGGTTATGGAGGTCTCCGGTGGCTCCCAGTCCTTCAACGCCGTCAATCAGCTGAGGATCCTCGGCCGGTGGATGCGGATGTTTACTATCCCGAATCAATCTTCGGTGGCCAAAGCCTGGCAGGAGTTTGATGACGACGGACGCATGAAGCCGTCGAGCTTTCGGGACCGAGTCGTCGACGTCATGGAGGAGCTCTTCCGCATGACGATCTTGATGCGGGACCGCAGCGACTTCTTGACGACTCGCTACAGTGAGCAGAAGCAGCTGGCCCAGCAGGGAGCGCTCAAGAAGGGGCTCGGTGTTTAACCTGATCTCGGAGCGAGGCTCACCTAATGAAGGCGCTCCTCGATGAAGTTGACGATGTCGGGGACCTGGGGATCGACGGAGATCTTAGCGATCTCGCCGGCGGCGTCGAGGGCCGACCGGGCTAATCCGTAGTCACCTCGAAGCGTGTAGGCCCACGCCTCGAGAAGCGAACAGAAGGGGAGGGCGAGACCCAACCCCGCGTCCAGGGCCTCGGGGGCCAGGAGCTTCAGCCGTCTGATGACGCCCTCTGTACGTCCATCCGTCAGAGCGCTCATGACTTGTTTGACCTTGACGAGGGCGACGGTGTGCCCCATCGCGAACTCATCAGCGCAGTGCAGCGCCATGGCGTATGCCTCCTCCGCTTCTGCGCCCTGGCCCGCCATCCTATGGGCGTCCCCGAGATCATGATAGGCGATGGGGATACGCGCGTTGAGCCCCGTTAACCGACACAGCTCGAGGGCCTCTGTGTGGAGTGTTATGGACTCTTCTCCCTGACCTAGCCAGGTCAGGACGGCTCCCAGGGCTCTCAAGCTGCGCACCCTGAGGGACGGATCCCCTCCGGCCTCTTTTAACGCGGTGCGGGCATAGGGTTCGCCGTCGGCTGGTGCGTTGAGCGCCAGGCAGCAGTAGACCGCGCGCTGGGCTGCGCGTTGGGCCTCGGGCCCGGGTGATGCCATTTTGAGGGCTTGGATGGCATCGGAGAGCCCCGCTCGAGAGCGGCCGTAGCTGTTCTGCCACATGGCCCGCGTCCTCATGAAGGCACGTTTTCCGACAGCTTGAGTGTCCGCTAGACGTGTCGTTAGGGAATCTACGAGCTGCTGCCAAGCGGCGCTGTCACCTTGGTTTTCATAGACGTCGGCCAATACTTCTCCGACGATCATCGCCCCATCAGCGTTCGCGTTCTCTACAAAGGGAGCCAGCAGGTCGGCCGCGCGAGACAGATGGCCTAGGTCGAGGAGCGTCTGCCCAAGGGCTAGGGCACACTTGACCCCGCGGGGGTCGTCGGCGTTCATCAGACTGAGGGCTTTCGCTCCCCAGTTTGCTCCCTCGACAGGATCTCCCTGATCGGTCTCGAAGGCGGACGCCTGGAGCCAATACTCCAGCGCCTCATCCTCCCTGTTCATGGCCGCGTAATGATCGGCGATGAACCCAGAGACCCGTTCGCTGTGCTCACCTGCGAGGGCGAGTCGGGCGTTGATGGCGCGCTCATGAAGGCTGTGACTGGTGTGTTGTGGCTGCTGCTCAAGGAGCAGGTCTCTTAGTGAGCTGGGAGACAAGAAGAAGAGCTCTTCGTTGTCGTAGGGCTTAGTCGTGACGATGTCTAGGTCGAGGAGGTCTCCCAGAGAGGCGTCAAACTTCTCGTCGGTCATCGCCGCTCCCACAGTGGTGCGGAGCAATTGATATTCGACCGCCGCCCCCAAGACGGAGAAGGTGCTGAGTATGAAGCGCAGGGTCTCACCGTTTGAATGTGCGTTGATGCGAGCCTCGACGCTGCGCATCAGCACGTTGGTCAGGGCTGGGGGTAGATCGGCGCTGGAGCCG
>CALELH010000487.1 GCA_937902595.1 uncultured Myxococcales bacterium | reverse complement strand
AGCTTGGCCAAGTAAGATTCCGCGAAGAGTTCGTCGACCAGGTCTTAGGGCAACTCAAGGCTGGACGATCGGTGCTTCTCGTGGGTCCCAGTGGAATTGGCAAGACGTCAATTATCTACGCGCTCGCCGAGCGCCTCGCGCAACGAAAGAAGAACCGGCTCTACGAGCTATCAACGAGCCTCTTCATGTCGGGCACGCGCTGGCTTGGAGATTGGCAGTCAAAAGCCGCCAGCCTCCTCGCAGACGCCCAGGCCAAGTCGACTTATCTCTACTTCTCGGACATCTGGAACATGCCCCAGACGGGCGCAACCACCAACGATCCCGCTACGCTCTTCGACGCCGTGCGACCTTATTTAGGCCGCGCCGCTATCAGGATGATCGGTGAGGTGACCCACGAGCAGCTCAACACCCTTCAGAGGCGGCATGACATCGGCGCACTGTTTCAAATACTCGAGGTGCCGGAGCTAGAGCATCAGCAGGTCCGCGATGTCATCGCTGGCGAAGCCAAGCGTATCCAGATCGACCTCGATGATGACGCCCTCACCGCGCTGGTTCGACTCCCCTCTCGATTCTCGCCGACCCGTCCCCCCCCCGGGAACGCGCTGCGCCTACTCGCGCAGGTTAAGGACTACCAAGAGGAGAAGAGTCGGGTAAACGAGACCGCAGAGGCTACGGCGGAGTTCGTGGAGAAGGTCTTCTCCATCTACTCTGGCCTCCCCCTGTTCATCGTCTCCAGCGCCGAGACGCGGCAAGCGGCCGAGATTCGCGCCTGGTTTCACGAGCGACTCATCGGTCAGAGAGAGGCCATCGACAAGGTGGTCGAATCCATCGCGCTCTTCAAAGCAGGTCTCAATGATCCAGAGCGACCGCTGGGGAGCTTCCTCTTCGTTGGACCAACGGGCGTCGGAAAAACGGAGCTTGCCAGGGCGCTCTCTACCTTCCTCTTTGGGAGCGTGCATAGGATGCTCCGCTTTGATCTCTCGGAGTACTCGGACGGGAACTCCATCGCTCGCCTTGTGGGCTCCATCCACGATCCGTCGACACCCGCCCTGTTGGTCGACCCTGTGCGGACCAACCCCTTCCAGGTGATTCTGCTCGACGAACTCGAGAAAGCGCATCCATCGGTTTGGGACCTTCTGCTGCCGCTCCTTGACGAGGGCCGCCTCACGCCGCCCGATGGCAAAACCGTAGATTTTCGTAACACCATCATTATCTGCACCTCAAACGTAGGCGCGACCGAAGCGAGCAAGCCTAGTCTCGGCTTCGCTGACGGGACCGCCGGGGCCTCAAACGAGGCCAAGGTCCGCGCGACCCTACAGTCTGAGTTTCGCCCGGAGTTCCTGAACCGCTTTAATCACATCTGCGTCTTTCACCCCCTAGAGCCAAACGACCTTCGAACCATCGCCCGCCTCGAGCTGCGACGTATCCTCGTTCGCGACGGGATCACGAGCCGCAATCTGCTCGTTGACGTAAGCGACACGGCCTTAGACTGGGTAATCCGACATGGCTTCAACCCACGCTACGGGGCCCGGGCGCTCAAGCGGGAGATTCAAAGCCGCGTCGTCATGCCTCTAGCTATGACCTTAATGGAGAGAGCCCCAGAGCCAGGCAGCATGCTGAGCGTCTACCTGAAGGACGACCGACTTCGAGTTCGCGTCACAGACACGCCCGACAGCAAGGAGCGTCGCCAGGCAAATGAGCCAATCCAGCTTGCCGAACGCCGCTCCCTCAGTAAGTCAGATCTGATCTCGCTCTTAGGTGACCTCGGCGTGCGCCTCACGGACCTCGCCGAAGATCTCGACACGTCGCGCCTCCTCACGGAGCAGACACGCCTGATGGGCGGCCAGCAAGACCAGGCCTTCTGGCGGGACCCTAAGGCAGCGACTCGGGAGCTGCGGGCTCTTGATCGCGTAAATCAATCCCTCGGCCGCCTGGATCGCCTCTGGGATCGCCACAAAGAGATCGAGCAAGCTTTTGGTGCGGCAGACACCCGCGCGGTGCTCGTCCGGATTGGTCAGCAGCTGGTCCAGCTTGAGGCGTCCATCGATCGCGCAAAACGGGAACTCGTCACCATGGGCGAGGATGGCCGCTGGGACGCGATCGTGGCTATCAAGGTTGTCGGCGCCGAAGACGCCATGGCGAGAGACCTCATGATTCAGACCTATCTAGACTGGGGGAAGTCGCGTCGATACACCCTCGACTGGGTGTGCGTACCGCTGACGGTCCATGATCCAGCCATCGTCATACTCCGAGGTCACTTTGCCTTCGGCTATCTCGCGAAAGAGTCCGGCGTACACCGTATTCGTGACGAGGAGAGAAACGCGGCGGCCCGAGTCGTCGTGGTGCCGTGGCGGGACGACGACCGCGCCGAGCGGGTCCGACACCTTGAACATCGAGCGATCAAGGGCACTCAAGCCTTTGGACAACGGGTCAAGTCGAGGCTGGTCTGCCCTAACGATTTGATTCTGCAGAGCCAGCGCACCTTAGGGGAAAACCAGGAGCTCGCCTGCGAGCTGTCGTCTTCGTGGGATGCCCGCCCCCCTGAGACCGACGTCGTAGTTCGCAGATACCAGCTATCACCAATGCACGTCCGAGACGCCGCGACAGGCTGGTCATCGGGACGTAGAGACATCCTCGCGCCAGCCTCGTTCAATGAGCTCCTCATCCGTAGAATCGACCAGGTGCCTCAGCCCCCGGAGCACGAGTAGCTCCGCTGGGGTGCTTTACAATGGGGCCCAAGACGTCCCAGACTAGACACATGAGCACATTCGAAATCATCTATCATGTCAGTATAGGTCTAGGGCTGTCGGCCGCCTGCGGCTTCAGGGTTTTTCTCCCGCCGTTTATCATGAGCATCGCGGCCCTCAACGGTCAGCTCGAGTTGACGGGCACCTTTGAGCACCTGGCGACCTATCCGGCCGCGGTCATCCTTGGGGTGGCTACAGTCGCCGAGATCGGCGCATATTACGTCCCCTGGATCGACAATCTACTCGACAGCATCGCGAGTCCCGCTGCCGTCACAGCGGGGGTGCTCGTCTCGGCCGCCTCCCTCGGCGGGTTCGATCCAACGGTTCAGTGGACTCTGGCCGCCATCGCGGGCGGCGGGGGCGCCGCCATGATTCAAGCGGGCACGGTCGCCGCTCGTGCCCTCTCGAGCGTCACCACAGGTGGGCTTGGAAATTCAGCTGTATCAACAGGAGAAGGGGCGGCTGCGACGGGGATGTCGCTGATGGCGATCTTTCTCCCCATCATCGCGTTGGCTCTAGGAGCGGCCGCGATATTCTTCGCGGTCCGCTACATCAGGCGGCACCGGGCTCAACGAGATGAGCCCGAGCCTGCCTAATCATTTGACCGCAGTGTTATTTGCAGCGCTTACGGCACTTGATAGCTTTACGGCCCTTCCTTGACAACGGGTTGGCCCTACCGCACCGCTTCTTGCACGCCTTCACGCGTGCCTTCTTCGCAGCCGAAGCTCTCTTCTTGGCGGCCCTCTGAGCCTTACGGTTATCCCGCTTTAGCTTACGGCTCGCCTTCTTGGCCGCCTTCTTGGCCGACTTCTTCTTAGGCTTCTTTACCTTCGCGGCGCTCTTATTATTTACCTTGAGGTTAAGCTTAACCGGAGCCACAGCTTTGTATACCGGGATGCCCGCCTTGGGCTTAGTCGTCTTGGCCCCGTCGGGCGCCTTTCCGATCAAATAGAAGCGAGGACTCTCTAGCTTAAAGAGACGCCACTGCTTCTTGAGCCCTTTCCAGCTGAAGATCTTGTGCTTGTAGGTCTTGGTACACGCAAAGATGCACCACTTGACTTTAACGAAGGCGCTGATGGTCCCTGAGAGCGCCTCAAGCCCCAAGTCACCCGCAAAGAACGCGTAGACATAAAGCCCATTACTGTCCCCCGCGAGGCCAGCCTCTCCGTGGATCTTAGCCTCGGCGTCCAAGAGAGTCACACGCCCCTCTATCCCGGCCGCGACCACAAACAAGTCCACCGCGAAGCGCGCGAAGGCGTCGGCGTTAATGAATGGGGTGACCGCAGCAGACACCTTGACGGGTGTCAGTAAGAGCTGGAAGCGAACGCCCACCTTGAAGGCTGCGCCGACCTCAACGGAGCACGGCACCGGCCCGATCGCAAAACGGATCGTATAGGAGAAGTCATCGCCGAAGCTCTTCTCCTTCTCAATGCTGATACCGGCGCCCTCTTTCTCAAAGACGACCTTCTCTTTACCGAGGACCGTAACGGTCAGCTTAGCGACCGCCTTACCCGTGTGACGACCACCCTTTTTTCGCTTTCCACCGTCCGTCGTGCTGTCACCGTAGAGTCGGGCTTTAGCACCGAAGATCGTCTTCTTTTTGTTAAAGAGATACGCGTAGGCGCCGCCATGGGCGCTGAGCTCTACCTTCTTGTCGTTTGCGAAGATGCCCACGCCGGCCTTTATCTCTACGGCCGCAGTCTTCTTAGACCCGTATGGGCCCCAAGACTTCTCGATCTTCTTCTCGTACTTCTCGCCCGGCTTGGGACGCGATCCACGGGACCTACTCTTCGCCTTACCAGCCTTGGGGTCGACCTGATAGGTCGGCGCGCCGCTGAGCATTCGTCCAGCCATGAACTTCGCCTTAGCGCCGCGAGCGCCCTTCGCCCGCTTAGCCCTCAGATACGCCGGCGACGTCGGAACCCGAAGCTTACCGATGCGGTTCATGGATCGACGGTATCGATCTCGCTGCGCCTGCAGCGCCCTTGGCTCCATATCGATAGAGCCGACCTCAACCTCTTCAGGGCCGTCCGCGAAGGGGTCTAAACCCTTGTCTGCGAACTTCGCCGCGAGCTTATTCAGCTCGTCAACATACGCCTCGGTCGTGACCGTCTTCTGCTTTCCTCGAGCCCCCTTGGGGCCGACCGGAATCTTCTGACCCACCTTGACGACCTTGACGCCTCCCCGAGACCCCTTCGTCGCCTTGGCGAGCTTAGCGTTGATCATCTCAAGGGTGATCTTCTTGAAGGGCACCTTGGCCCGCTTCACCTCTTTAACGAGATTCTTGTTGAGCTTGCCCCGCGGGCTTGCTCCCCGTGCTCCTGCCTTCTTGGCGCTCGGCGCGATCGCTGTTCGAGGCGCAAACACTGGGCCCTGCGCCAAGGCGCTTGAGCTAAACAGCATCGCGAACAGCGTCGCGAAGAGCAGACTCACATGTCGGTTATTCGGCTTAAACAATGGTCTTCCCCCTGGGGCATTT
>CALELH010000486.1 GCA_937902595.1 uncultured Myxococcales bacterium | reverse complement strand
GTTCCCATGGGTGATGATCCTCAGCATCACACTCTTCCTGTCTCCATCTTGGCCTCGAGACGTCGCTGCCAGACTGGGTCTCGTCTGCGATGCTCTCAAGACTCACCAGACGACCAGCGAGCCTCTCATCGCGGGCAGGCGTCTCGCCCTGGTTACCTGCCTCATATGGCTTGCCCTCCAGGTCGCCATTCCCCTTAGATTTGTCGCCTACCCTGGGGACGTAAACTGGACCGAGCGAGGTTACCGGTTTTCCTGGAGGGTAATGCTGATAGAGAAGACCGGAACCCTTGAGTATCGAATAGAGACTCAAACGCCGAAACGTAGCTATCGGGTGTCCCCTCGAGAACGACTCACGCCTCTTCAATTTAAGATGCTCACGACGCAGCCTGATATGATTATTCAGTACGCACGCCATCTCGCCACAGACTTCCGTGAGAGAGGCCATGCGGGCGTGTCGGTCTACGCTGACAGCTACATCTCCTTTAACGGACGGATGTCGCAGGCGTATATCGACGGGCGGGCTAATCTGGCCAAAGAGCAGCTGCGAGAAGCCGACGTTATCCTCCCCTTGAACGCCGTAGAGTAGCTCTCTTCTGAAGGGATGACGTCAATGTCCTCACGGCCCCCTGCCCACAGAGGCACCGCGCGAGATGCCTCAGGCGGCAAGTTTTGAGGAACTCAAATAGCGGCCTGCTGAGAAAAGATGCATCCGGTGTCAGTGATTCGTACCCAAGGATGCTTGTGGATAGTCCGACACTCATCTAGAGGTACGGTACCCCCTACGACAATGCTGGGAGACAGAAAATGCGTCATTGGGTCCTCATTATTCTGATGCTCACCCCCCTGGTGAGTACAGCCAACGAGCCAGGTGCACGTCACTTTGAGCAGCTAGATGACGTCCTCCCAACCCCTAGCGAGACTCGCCTCGCTACGGGCGCTCCCGGACCGAAATATTGGCAGCAGCGCGCGGATTACAAGATTAAGGTTACGGTGGATGACACCCGCCAGCATCTGGATGGCTGGGAGGAGATCACCTACCATAACCGGTCTCCCCATACCCTCGACTATCTATGGGTTCAGCTAGACCAGAACAGCTTCAGAAAGGGGTCGGCCAGATCGAGAATGAGCAACGCTCCAAGCTTCAAGAAGTTCTCATACCGACATTTCCGTTCTCTCCTAGGACGGGAGGTCTTCGAAGGCGGCGTCAATATAGAGAGCGTGACCGATGGATGGGACCGCCCGCTCCCTCACACCATCGTCGAGACGATGATGCGAATCGACCTAAAGAAGCCGCTGCGATCCGGTAAGACCATGAGCCTTCGGATCAAATGGAACCACAACATCAACAACGCTCGTCAGGTATGGGGCCGAGGGGGATACGAGTTCTTCGAAGAGGACGAAAACCACCTCTACACAATCGCTCAATGGTTTCCACGAATGGCCGTATATAACGACGTCCGTGGGTGGCAAAACAAACCGTTTATAGGTCGGGGAGAGTTCACTCTTGAGCTAGGTGATTACGAGGTGGCCATAACCGTTCCTGCAGACCACATCGTCGCTGCGACCGGTGAGCTCCAGAACGCGCGCCGGGTGCTCAGCGCATCACAGCGGCAGCGCTTAAAGAAGGCGAAGGCTTCAGATGAGCCAGTCTGGATCGTCACCAAGGAAGAGGCCGCCGCCGCGAGTAAGTCTAAGTCCACTCAGACAAAGACTTGGCGTTTCCGCGCGAAGAACGTCCGTGACTTCGCTTTCGCCACATCGCGACGCTTTCTCTGGGATGCAATGGGCGCGACGAGCGATGGAAAGCGCGTTATGTGTATGTCCTTCTATCCACCTGAAGCTGAGCCCACCTGGTTCCGATATTCGAGTCAATCCATCGCCCATACACTCGAGGTCTACGGCCGCCTAACCTTCCCCTACCCCTACCCCGTCGCCATTTCCGTAAACGGGCCCATAGGCGGAATGGAATACCCAATGATCTCCTTCAACGGACCTCGGGCTGAGAAGGACGGCACCTACTATGCGAGGAGCGGAGAAAACAAGCGCTGGGACCGAAGCAAGTATGGACTCATCTCGGTCATCATCCACGAAGTGGGTCACAACTGGTTTCCGATGATCATTAACTCTGACGAACGGCAATGGACGTGGATGGATGAAGGTCTAAACACATTCGTACAGCGCGTCGCAGAGCTCGAATGGGAAGAGGACTATCCCTCTTGGCGAGGCAAGCCCCAGAGCATCGTTGGCTATATGAAGAGTACGGATACTGTCCCGAT
>CALELH010000485.1 GCA_937902595.1 uncultured Myxococcales bacterium | reverse complement strand
CCCCGTGATTCGCTTCGACGCGGCCATGACCTTGGCGAGACGTCACGTGGAGCGGCTTTGGTATCCGGCGCCCGGTAATGGCGGCGCGATCCCTTCGCGGGCTGAGAACAGCGTCCCGCCTGAGGTCTTCAAGGAGTTGTTACCCCAGGAGTTCTGGGCGGAGGTCGTCGACCGGGTAAAGGCCGAGGTACCAGACACTCTGCTTTTGGCTGAGGCCTTCTGGATGATGGAGAGCTACTTCGTTCGAACCCTCGGCATGCACAGGGTATACAACTCGGCGTTTATGCACATGCTCCGGGACCAGGACAACGAGGGCTATCGGAACCTGATCAAGGAGATCCTCGAGTACAATCCGACCATCTTGGATCGGTTCGTGAATTTCATGAACAACCCGGATGAGGACACCGCCGTCGACCAGTTTGGTAAGGGCGACAAGTACTTTGGTGTTGCGACGGTGATGGCGACGCTGCCGGGTCTGCCGATGTTTGGTCATGGACAGTTTGAAGGCTACGCCGAGAAGTATGGGATGGAGTTCGCGAAGGCCTACTGGGACGAGTCGCCGGACCAGGGGCTCTTGGACTATCACGCCAAGGTCATCACACCGATCCTTTATCAGCGGGACTTGTTCAGTGGTGTATCTCACTTCGCGCTCTACGATGTCGAGGCGGACGGGGGCGGAATCGCGGAGGCTGTCTATGCGTATAGCAACCGCGCGCGCTCGGGAGATCGCCGGTCGTTGGTCTTCTACAATAATGGCTTCGACCAGGTGTGTGGCCGCGTGCGATTGGCTACGCCTGTTAACGTCGGCTCCGAGGAGAGCCCGGTGCTGGAGCGACGTACTCTTGGTGAGGCCTTAGGTCTGCGAGGAGACGGGCATGTCTGGTACGCGTTGAGGGAGCTCCGTACCGGTGATTGGTTTCTCCGCTCCGGCCGCTCCCTCCATGAGGAGGGTCTCGCCGTCGTTCTCGATGGTTACGCGACCCAGGTCTTCATGGAGATCAGGGAGCTGGAGGATCATGACGGGCGCTGGTCGACCTTCGCGGAGAGCTTAGGAGGCGGCGGCGTACAAGACCTAACGGATTCATTTGAGACGTTCTGGGATCTGAGGGACGCACAGCGCTATGCGGCTGAGCGTGGACCTCGTCCTTATCCCGGGCGAGGTGCCGGGGTGCTCATCCACCCAACAAGCTTGCCTGGGCCGGAGGGGATCGGGACCATCGGTTCGCCAGCCCTGCAGCTCCTCGATTGGATGCAGGCCGCCGGACTGCGAGTTTGGCAGGTGCTGCCGCTCTGCCCTGGGGGCGCTGGTCGCTCTCCCTATAGCAGCGACACGTCTATGCTGGGCAACCCGCTCTTGATCGATCTGGCGCGCTTGCAGGAGGCGGACCTTCTTACGGCTAGCGAAGTCGCGAAGGCGCATCTGGGCGACGTGAACGCTGTCGATTTCGACGAGGTCGAGGCGGTGAAGATGCCCCTCCTGCGACGCGCGGCTGAGCGCTTGCTGGATACAGCTGGGCACCCGTTGAGCGCAGCGCTCACCGAGTTTATGGAGGGCTCTCCTTGGCTCGAAGATGTGCTCCTTTTTAATCAACTTAAGGGAGAGAACCAGGGTCGACCCTGGACGTCCTGGCCGTTAGCGCAACGGGATCGAGAGGACGCAGAGTTGGAGCGGCTTCGCGCGACTCACAGACGTTCGCTCGCGGTCGCGGGCGCCGTCGCGTTCTTCTTTGACCATCAGTGGGCAGAGGTGCGTCGGGGGGCCGAGCAGCGAGGGATTCAGATCCTAGGCGACCTCCCGATCTATGTCGCCCATGACAGCGCTGACGTGTGGGCAAACCGTGACGTCTTTGAGCTGAACCCTGAAGGCTTCGGTGTTCAGGTGGCCGCGGTACCTCCGGACGCCTTCAGCGATACGGGTCAACTTTGGGGCAATCCGCTGTATGATTGGCGTTTCCTCAAGGAGAGCGGCTACCGGTGGTGGATCGACCGCATCGCCAGAGCCCTTGAGTGGACCCCGCTGTTGCGTTTAGACCACTTCAGGGGCTTCTCGGCATATTTCGCGGTGGACGGAGGCGCCACGACGGCTCTTGAGGGGGCGTGGAGGCAGGGACCAGGCCTCGGGCTGTTCAACGCCCTCGATCGCGCCTTGGGAGTCGGGCCGTTTATCGCCGAGGACTTGGGGATAAT
>CALELH010000484.1 GCA_937902595.1 uncultured Myxococcales bacterium | reverse complement strand
TGACCCTCTCTCGACTCTCGCGAATGGGGTTGAGGACGTCCGCTTGAATGGTGCTCAGCGGCGAACAGCCAGACGTCAGTTTGCTCCGGTGGAGCCTCAGGCTCCCGAGCCTGTCTATGGAGGCCAGCCCTCCATTAATGACAGTGATGACCTTCTCAATAAGCTACGTAATCTTCAGAGCGCGTAATCAAAATGAATCGTCATTTGAAAATAGCGGCCTTCGTTGGTAGCGCCGTGTTGATGGCTACAGGTGTGGCTTGGGGACAATCCCAGCAGGGCGCCGCCGGACCGATGGACGCGTTTAGTCTGCCGAAGGTCCAGATGGTGGTCGGTGGTGGGGATGGAGACTGGGTCGGCATCCTGAGGATACTCGGGATGATGACGGTGCTGACTTTGGCACCGGCTATTCTCCTCACCATGACAAGCTTCACTCGTATCGTGATTGTCTTTTCATTCTTGAGGCAAGCCCTGGGTACTCAGCAATCACCACCCAATCAGGTGATGATTGCGCTGGCGCTGTTTCTCACTGTGTTCATCATGCAGCCAATTTGGTCAAAGGTGCACACTGAGTCACTGCAGCCGTACATGGAGGGAACCATCAGTCAGGATGTCGCTTTTGACCGCGCCATGACCCCGATTCGGGCCTTCATGTTCAAGCACACCCGCCAGAAAGACCTGGCCGTGTTCTTGAAAGTATCAGGCGAGGACAAGCCTCAAACCCGCGGAGATGTGAGTAACTTTCAGCTCATCCCTGCGTTCGTCCTGAGTGAGCTCAAGACGGCGTTTCAGATGGGGTTCATGCTGTATATCCCGTTTCTGGTGCTGGACATGGTCGTCGCATCGATATTGATGGCGATGGGTATGATGATGTTGCCGCCGATACTTATATCTCTACCGTTCAAAGTGATGCTGTTCGTGCTGGTCGATGGCTGGAACTTACTCGTCGTTAGCCTCGTTAGGAGCTTTGGATCATGACACCGAGCTTTGTCGTAACGTTCTTTCAAGACGCGATCTCGATGGCTGGAATGCTGTCATTACCAGCGCTGATGTTGGGATTGGTCGTGGGTCTCTTGGTCTCTATTTTTCAGGCCGTGACTCAAATTCAGGAGCAGACCCTGGCCTTGATCCCCAAGATCATCGCCATCGTAGCGGCGCTGATGGTTTTCGGCGGGTGGATGCTCGGCCAGATGGTCAACTACACCCAGAAGGTGTTTAGCCAAATGGCGATGGTAGGCGGCGGTTGAATCCATGAACGCCGTTATGGACTTTCAAGGGGTCTACGCCATCTTTGGCCCCTGGATGCTCGCCTTCGCGCTTACATTGGCGCGAATCGGTGCGCTCTTCATAACAACGCCGGTCTTCTCGATGCCGGCGGTGCCTGTCTCAGTTAAGGCCGGGATCGTCGGTGTATTGACGGTACTCGTCATGTCGACGACGCAGCCTGTCCCTGAACTCATGACGATGAACGCCGTAGAGTTGGGTGGAGCGATCATCATGGAGGGCATCATCGGCGGTGTGATGGGGCTCTCCGTCATGCTGATGTTTGGGGCCCTCTCATTTACCGGCCAGCTTATTGGTATTCAGATGGGCTTCGCCATAGCGAATGTGGTTGATCCTTCCACCAACCAGCAGAACGGTATCTTGGGCCAGGCACTCAATCTGATGGCTCTGTGTCTCTTCATCGCTTTTGACGGACACCTTATGCTCCTGAGAGCCCTCTTTGACAGCTTTCAGACGGTGCCCCTTGGTTCTGCAAACCCCCAGAAAGACATCATAATTGCTACGCTCGTGACTCAGGGGGGAGAGCTGTTCCGAATCGGACTGCAGATAGGCCTTCCTGTCGTCTGTGTTGTGCTCTTGGTCAACGTTGGGCTGGCGACATTGGCCCGAACCGTTCCTCAAGTTAACATCTTCGTGATTGGCTTTCTGATCACGATTAGCGTCGGACTGACGGTCCTCGCTTTAGCGATTCCTTCTACGGCTCAAGTCCTCACTCAATACCTCGAAGAGGCTGTGGCAACATCGGTGAAACTCTCAAGGATGTTCTGACCGATCCGGGCCCTAAATAGGGGGGAGTTCGTTTCTGGCCCGTCTCTTGCTTTAAATCATCGGTATGGCAGATGAAGCAGGCGATAAGACCGAAGCAGCGTCCGAAAAGCGGCGCGAGGAGTTCCGTGAGAAGGGGGATATCGCAAAATCCCGCGATATCATCTCTGTGCTCATCCTCTTCTCTGCGCTCGCGTATTTCATGATCTTCGGTACGTACCTTTACTCCGGTCTCAAGGAGTTCTTCGTACGATTCTTCTCTTTTAGACCTGAGCTGAGCCTGTCGGTTGGCGAGGTCATGCAGATGGGGGAGCAGTCCGTTCTCGAGATGGGGATGCTTATCGCTCCATTGGTGGCGATGATTATCGCTGTCAGCGTGCTCGGAAATCTCGCTCAGGTTGGGGTGCTGTTTACGGCGAAGCCCATGGAGCCTGACATTACTCGCCTGAATGTGTTCACCAAGTTTATTCCGACCTTCTTTAATAAGCAGGCCTTTGGAAACTTAGTTACGAGCATCCTGAAGATCGCCGTGGTTGTGTTTGTCATCTACCTGACCCTTCAGGACGATGGTGAGCTCATCAAATCAGTTTCGCGACTCAGTCTCTTAGATGGGATTGGGTTCCTGCTGGGTCGATGTTTAGACGTTCTTATGAACGTAAGCCTGGTCCTCATCTTTATCGCCATCGCTGACTTCGCGTGGAACAAGTACACGATGGAAGAGAAGATGAAGATGACCAAGCAGGAAGTTAAGGACGAGCACAAGGAATACGAGGGTAACCCTCATCTCAAGGGGCAGATGCGTAAGCGGGCGATGGACATGTCCAATCAGAGAATGATGCAGGATGTCCCTAACGCTGACGTAATCGTCAATAACCCGACGCACATCTCAATCGCTATTCGATATCGACAGGGCCAAGATGCCGCGCCCATCGTGCTCGCTAAAGGTGCGGATTTTATGGCGATGCGTATTCGTCGAGCCGCTCGAGCGAACGGCATTCCTATGGTCGAGAATGTGCCTCTGGCACGAAGCTTGTATAGCACAGTTAAGGTCGGGAAACCGGTGCCCTCGAAGTTCTATCGAGCGATCGCCGAGGTCTTGGCATATGTCTATCGCGTACACGGTAAGCGTCGCGCGATGAGAGATACAGGGGCAGTGGGGCCCCAGGAGCGTGACAGACTATGATGGAGCAAATCTCTAAGCACACTAGTTTGCTCTTCACCTGCGCGGTGGTTGGCCTGTTGCTTCTCATGGTGCTGCCGATCCCCACCTTCCTCTTGGATACGCTCTTAGCGCTCAATATCGCTCTTGCCATGACGGTCCTGGTTGTCTCGCTTTATATGAAGCAGCCACTGGACTTCTCTAGTTTTCCAGCGATGTTATTGGTCGCGACACTCTTTCGTCTAACCCTGAACATCGCGTCAACTCGAATCATCTTGCTGAACGGGGCCGATGGAGAAGAGGCCGCCGGTCAGATCATCTCTACCTTTGGTAACTTCGTCGTCGGCGGTAACTACGTCGTCGGTATCATCGTCTTCATAATCTTGGTCATCATTAACTTCGTGGTTATCACGAAGGGTTCTGGCCGTATCGCCGAGGTCGGTGCTCGCTTCACCTTGGACGCGATGCCCGGTAAGCAGATGGCGATCGACGCCGACTTGAACGCAGGTTTGGTGACAGAGGCCGAGGCGAAGAGCCGACGTGCACAGATTGAGCAAGAGGCTGACTTCTACGGTGCGATGGACGGTGCGTCCAAGTTCGTTAGAGGTGACGCGATCGCTGGTATCTTAATCACCGCTATCAACATCATCGGTGGCTTCGTCATCGGGATGACTCAGCACGATCTGCCAGCCGGCGAGTCTGCTGCGACCTACACCATTCTCACGGTCGGTGACGGGCTCGTCTCACAGATCCCAGCCCTCGTCATCTCAACCGCCGCTGGTATCATCGTGTCGCGTGCCGCGAGCAGCACGGATCTGGGTACTCAGCTCATCGGGCAACTGTTCTCCGTAAAGCGTGTTCTGTATATCGTCGCCGCCATCATGGTCGGTTTTGGACTATTGCCCGGAATGCCGCTGTTCGTCTTTGGCGGAATCGCCGCGATTATGATCGCCGCAGGACGACGCGCCGATGGTTCAAGTTTACCCGGTGATGAGGCGATAGCCGGCGGCGCTGCGGGCTCTCGTGGCGATCCTAATGTGACTCTGTCGGGTGATGGAGAAGGTGGAGAAGCCGAGCAGACTGACGCGGAGAAGATCGAGAGTCTTCTTCCACTCGACTTGCTGGAGCTTGAGGTCGGCTACGGTCTCATACCTCTTGTTGACCGTGAGCAGAACGGTGAGCTGCTTGATAGGATCCAGAGTATCCGAAAGCAGTTCGCGAGCCAGATGGGGATTATCGTCCCGCCCATCCATATTCGAGACAATCTACAGCTGGCCCCGGGAGGTTACTCCGTTCTTATCAAGGGCGTAGAGGTCTCTGCAGGCCACCTGGTAGCCGAGCGATTCCTCGCTATGAACCCAGGAGAGGTCATCGGTACAGTCCCTGGTATTGAGACCACAGAGCCTGCGTTCGGCTTGCCAGCTGTTTGGATCACTGAAGAGCATAAGGATCAAGCAGACCAGTTAGGCTACACGGTGGTGGACTGCGCGACGGTCGTCGCGACCCACCTCTCAGAGATCTTGAAGGACAACGCTCACGAGTTGGTCGGTCGTCAGGAGATGCAGGAACTCATAGAGGTCTTCTCTCGTCAGTCACCGAAGATGATTGAGGACCTCATCCCAGAGAAGATTCAGTTGGGTGACATCCTTAAGGTGGTGAAGAACCTACTCAGAGAGCAGCTCAGCGTGAGGGACTTGAGGACAATCCTGGAGGCCCTCGCTGACCATGTGCATCTCACCAAGAACACAGAGATTCTGACAGAGTTCGTTCGACAGCGATTGGGCCGTTATATCTCGTCAAGGCTGCGGACTCCCGAAGGAACCATCCATGTGATTACTGTTGATGGCGGACTCGAGGAGGCCTTCCGAGGCCAGATACAGCAGGTGGACGGGGACTTTCACCTTGGGATCTCTCCGGTGGTCGCCGAGCAACTTTTGATGCAGCTCGAGGAGCAGATGAACGGGATGTCTCTGATGGGAATGCAGCCGGTTCTGCTGGTCGCACCAGAGCTTCGTAGACCTGTAAGGAATCTACTCGAGCGGTTCTTGCCTCAGCTCATGGTGATCTCGCACAAGGAGGTCGCGCAGGGCACTCAGGTGAACGCTGAGGGAGAGGTTGGCCGAGGTCTAGCAGAGCTCATCGCACCGGCGATGCCTGCCCATGACCCAGCTGCCGCAGGTGGAGGCCTCCAGCCATCCATGGCTTAGGTGAGTTCTTCATTAGCTTACGGTCAGGATTTGAGCCTGGCGGCTGACTGTCGGTCTACGCCCTAACCCTTGGATTATCTCAATGAGACACGGCCAGGGATACGTGGGCTTAGGTCAGGACCTTGGTTCAGAGCCTAAGAGAGAGCTGTAGTTCTTGCCAAAGGTAATGTTGGCACAGCTCTCGCAAGATAAGGAGGTGAGAGGTTCGAAGAACCCCATTTATACGGGATTCTTCGAGTCTGGCTGACAGGTCGCTGACGGCGGCTGTCGGTTGATTGACACAGACGATGTGAAAAGGGGAGTAAGGCGATGCATAACGAAACGGGCGACAACATTGAGTTGCACACCTTTCGTGGCCGGTCCATGCAAGAGGCTGTGGCGGTCTTGAAGGATCAGCTTGGTCCCGACGCCGTCATCGTAAAGACTCGGCGTGCACGTAATAAGGATGGCCGGTTTGTCGAGATCAGCGCCAGGCGTGGCGCGAGTAGCTCCGTCACAAACGCCGTAATGGGTCGTTTAGGGGCAGCCGCCGGCGCGCGAGGTGCTTCCGCTGCATATGCTCAGACGGCCGCTTCGACCACACCAGGGACTCCTGCCGGTTTCGCAGGGGCCACTGTCGGTGGTTCGGCCAAGCCGTTCGCTGAGCGGGCGGCGTGGCTAGCGAGCCAGATTCAGCAACGACAGAGTGGGGCTCCGCAGGGGACTCCTGCGCTGAACTCTCTGCCCGCGGAGTTATTAGCGCTGACCCAAGGAGCTTTGCCACCCGGAGGCGGAGATCTTCCCACTCCGAGCTATGACACCCCCATTCCGCCCTCCGCCTCTACCAATCAGTATGCAACGATGGGTCCGCCGGAGGGTCAGGCTGCCGCCACGACGTCTCCAATCGAGCCACCACCTCCAGGCGATCCCCAGCCCGGTCAGGTACCGGCAGCGAGCGATGACGAGATCAAGCGACTACGTGACGAGTTAAGAGACCTCAAACAAGCAGTCGCCGGGTTAACTGGGGGGGAGTTGGAGCGCACGGACACCGTTGACTCTCAGCCTAAGACCTTGAGCGGGGAGCAGTTCTCTGCGGCCATAGAGTCTCTAGATGCGCGTGTGGATGAGATCAGGGGACTCTTGAAGGGCGAAGAGCCGGTTCGGCGCACAGGCTCTGTGGAGAAGGTCATCGATACGCTGAGGGATCTCGGGGTCGCCGAATCACATTCGAGAGAGCTAGCGGAGCGCGTCATCAGAGCCGTCCCCGAGGGGACCATTGATGATGGTGATGTCCTGTCTATTCTCGAGCGGCTAATGGCCGACGACATGATGTGTGGTGGAGCCATCGAGACATCAGGACACCGGCGCCGCGTGCTCGCTTTTGTGGGACCGACCGGGGTTGGGAAGACCACGACGATCGCTAAGGTAGCGAGCAGGTCCCGCCTTGCGGGTCTGAGCGTCGCGTTGATTAATCTAGATACATTGCATCTGGTCGCCGTCGAGAAGCTCGCTCGATATGCAGAGATTCTTGATGCGCCGCTACGGAACGTAAAAGACCCATCCGAATTGAGAGATGCTCTCGACGAGTTCAGTGAATATGACGTCGTGCTGATCGACACCAATGGGCGGAATCCACGGGCATCAGACCAGGTTGACACTCTGTCTGAGTTCTTCCCGTCAGGGTGGGGGGGAGAGCTCGTCTTGACCCTGTCTTGCAGTACACGTGAGCGTGATTTGTTCGCCAGCATTGATAGCTTCGGTCGTCTCGGTCTCGAGCGGTTGTGCATGACCAAGATGGATGAGACTGACGCGTTCGGCGGTATTTATAGCGTTATTCGCCGGGCATGCCGCCCACTCATTTGGGTGACTAATGGGCAACGGGTGCCCGATGACATCGAAGTCGCGAAGAACACAACCCTGGCTCAGATGATCTTGAGCACTGACCTCAACTCAACCGTAGCGATGGCTGGTTGATAGGTGGATATGATGCTCGCTCATAAACGCACTGACCCTCTGAACAAGATGGTTCACATTATTGGCAGTGGCCAATTCGAGGACCGACGATCCCTTGAGGTCGCCTTGGAAATTATCCTCGCGAGACCAGGGGATTGGCACCCCGAACTTTTGGGACAGATCCCGAGGCGGGTTATGTCTGACGGGTCTATCGATATTGAGTGTTGGTTGCGATCACGATCATTACAGCATGTCGCAGCGACAGCTGTTGATGAGGTCATGATGGGCCTCATTATCACCCGTGATAGAGCAGCCGCTCCTCTGGTCTCTTTCTATCTTGAGATCGGGGTTCCGGTGATCGCGGTCGACCTTGAAGAGCTAAACATTCTTGCCCTAAACGAGCGTAAACTGACCTCCTGGTTCAATGGGGTGTCAGATTCGCATCATAACTTAGACGATTCGGAGAGTACCCGAGGGGATTTTCCGGTAGTATCAGGACGTGGCGTCGAGTCACATTTTTTGGCTGGGTCTGATAGTATGTCCAGCGAGACCGTGTGTAAGCCGACGTCGGCGTTGAGAGATGGAGATCGATGCAAATTTACTCGATCACGAGTGGAAAAGGCGGGGTAGGCAAGACCAGTTTGGTCTGCAACATGGCGTTTCAGTTCGGCGCGCAGGGCAAGAAGGTTCTGCTCATCGATGCTGATCTAGGCCTGGCGAACGTCGATATTATGATGGGCTTGAAGCCTCAGTCGAATCTAGCGGACATGTTCGCTGGCGAGGCTAATCTGGCTTCATTGCTGATCGATGGCCCGCCCAACGTGACTATTCTACCCGCCTCGTCCGGGGTCAGGGAGATGACTGTTCTGTCGGATGACCAGATCATGCATTTCCTGAGCGAGGTCAATCAGTTGGACCAGACCTTCGATGTCGTGTTGATCGACACTGGCGCTGGTATTGGAAAGAACGTCTTGTACTTTAACGCGGCGGCTCAAAACGTGATCGTCGTTACGACGCCTGAGCCGACTTCGATCACGGATGCTTATGCCGCGATGAAGGTGCTGTACGAGACGCACATGATTAAGAGCTTTCGTTTGCTCGTAAATCGGGTGAAAAGCCGAAAGCAGGCGCTGAAAATCTACAGTTATTTCACAAACGTAGCTGATGAGTATCTAAAGGAAGTGTCCATCGACTATCTGGGCCACGTAAAGCAGGATGAGACTGTGAGCGACGCGGTGATGGAGAGGACGTTACTCTTGAATGGTCACCCGGAGAGTGAGGCGGCGAAGTGTATCGTCGGAGTGGTGGATACGCTGAACCTGGATGAGCCAGCTCGATCGCCGACGGGAAATCTGCAGTTTTTTTGGGAACGACTGTTAAATTTTGAGCGGGACCCTTCTAATCCTGAAGGAACCGGGGATAATGACCCATCGGATCCAGATGGACCTGATGCGGGGGCATAGAGGCTGAGATGAAGCAGGGGATTCAGGCATATCAACAACAGGCGTCCTTCGCCGATCGTCGCCGCCAAGAGCAGCTCGTTCGGCAGTACGCTCCGTTGGTTAAGAAGGTGGCGTACCGCATGGTGCACCGCCTGCCGTCCTCTGTGGAGGTTGAGGATCTCATCTCCGTGGGAACTATCGGCCTCCTCCACGCTCTAGAGAACTTCGATGATGAGAAGGGAACGCGGTTTGAGTCCTATGCGGAGTTCCGTATTAAGGGAGCCATGCTCGATGAGCTGCGGACCTATGACTTCATGTCTCGGACAGCTCGCGGCAAGACAAACCGCGTGGAGAAAGCTAGAGCTCAATTAGAGGCAGATCTAGGTCGAGCGCCCACAATCCCTGAGATCGCTGAAGCGGCTGAGATGACCGAGCAGGAAGTCGAGAAGCTTCTTGCTCAGAGCGAGCAGGTCGCCTTCCTGACTTTAGAAGACTTAGGGGTCATCGCGGCGGATCAGACAGAGGTGCCGTGGGAGTTGTTGACTCAGTCCCGGCCAGAGGACCCATTTGGTCATACGTTCTTTCGAGAGCTCCGCGATCAGCTGATCCAAGCACTGGAATCTATGCCTGAGCGCCTGCGCTTAGTCATGTCGCTGTACTACTATAACGAGTTGAACTTTAAAGAGATTGGCCGGGTCTTAGACTTGACGGAGTCTCGAATAAGTCAGCTTCACACCGAGGCCGTGAAGTACCTACGTGGTAAGCTTCGCAAGGCACACTGACACCCTAGTTAAACGTCGAGTGGACGCAGTCTTCCCAAGCGGAGACAGCTCGTGTCCTCGTCTATTATGGTCGGAAGATAGGGTAGGGCAAGCACCCTCGGAGGGGTGCGCGCGCTTAGATCAACGGCGTCGGTGCGTCTTCGTCAGCAGCGGGCGCAGAGGTCGTGATCTGGGGCTCAGAGTTTCCAGAGTCAATGAGCATCTGGAGTCGCTGAGAGACGAGCTTCCGCTGGGTCTTAATCAAGGTCTCG
>CALELH010000483.1 GCA_937902595.1 uncultured Myxococcales bacterium | reverse complement strand
GATGTAGGTAAAGCCTGCTATCGTACCGCTATTATGAAGGATGTCCTGCTCGAACACGGAAGCTCTGAGCGCCGAGTTTAGAGAGGTCTACTCAACGCTACCGACATACTTGGGGACTACAAGATCGCAGCTTCAGACGACAACACCCCTGAGAACGACGCAGCCGCTCAGGGCACCACGGTAGAGGCGGAAGACACCGACATCGTTGAAGGTGAGGTCGTCCGTGCGTCTTTGGATGAGACAGAGGTTTACGCCGGGGAGATCGTCGACGGGGAGATCGTCGAGGGCGATCCCGCCGAGGGTGAGATCGTTGCACCACCTGAATGGCTTACCGAGACTGAGAGCGACCGCCTCGCTGCGCCGAAGAGCGCCGACGGTGGGGTGGCGCAAGAGCCGGCCCCTCCGCCAGCCACGGAGGCCGTCCGATCGGCGCTCCCAAGTGAGGGAGCCTTACCCGCAGACATAGAGATTGATATCGCCCTGACCATTGAGGAGTCCCAGTCCATTGATGATGTGGACGACGCCGATACGGAAGAACCAGCCGGCGTCGACTTTGGTGGCGCCCTTGGGGATGAGGAGGGCGTAAATCTCGACGACATCGATCTCAACGACGATGGGTTTGATGATGTCGACTTGGACGACCTCGCTATCGGCTTGGAGCGTCCGCCGGAGCCTCAAGCGGACTTAGAGGATCTACCAGCGATCGGTGACCCGGTAGGTGACGGTGGCGCGCTGCCGCTCGATATTGATATTGAGGACCCGTCGGGCGACATCGAGACGGTGATCAGGCAGTCCGCATCCGCCCCCTCCGCGCCTGAGAACGAGTTTGACCTCTGGGACGCGAGCCTCGCCGGCGACTGGAAGGCTGAACCGAGGCAGGCTGAAGACCGTGTTCAGAGCGTCCGGGCCTTGTTGGAAGAGGGCGGCGTCACCCCGCAGACAGACGACGTCAGAATCAGCGAGCTCTACCGAGACGCGGTGAGCCTAGAGGAGGGGCCTCAGCAAGACGAGGCCGACACCGGTGCGCCTGCGCCAAGAGAGCCGACGCCATCGGACTCCGTGCCCAGCCAGGTGAGCAAGAGCAGCGTACTTTTGGCCCCAGCACCGGTCGAGCTAACGGAGATATCTGCGGACGGAGAGGATGGCAGCCTAGATCCCGAACTGGAGTCATCGATCTCCTTGCTGAGGCAGCTCAGTATGGCGCGTCGCGAGCATCTCGATCTCTTGGACGGAAAAGGGGCCGGAGTCCCCGTAGAGGTTGTTCTCACTGACAATAAGGACGTGAGAGTCGAGAAGGTCGGCTGGATCCTCGGTGATGAGGAGGGCGCCTCCCCGCTGGATCAGCTCCCGGAGGTTGAGATCGACGAAGCGGACATTGAGATTGCTTTGGAGTTGGACGATGAAGATGTCACGTACATCTTCGATGAGGGCGATCTGCCTCGGACGGGAGCCATGGATATGGCTCAGAGCCCGTACCTCGGCACCACCAAAATCCAGCGACCGTCGCCGGCCGCCATTGACCCACTGACGGGCCCGTACACCGCGGAGCAGGATGATGGGGACGGCCTCATGGGCACACCGCTCCTCGGGGTCATTCCGAGCATGCCCTCCCTGAGTGGCGGACAGTTCCCGGATGGCTCCTTAGCCCTCGCTGCAGAACAGGTCGCGCCCCACACCCCCGTCCTCCCAGACCGGCCTCTCGATGACGTCTCCTTGAAGCTTGAAGGCTGGAAGAAGGACTTAGTTGAATTCCTAAAAGGTGAGGCATACATCGGGACAGAGGCGGCTCGCGTAGGACGCGCCCTACATGGACTGGGGCACACGGTCGCCAGCGCCACCGAAGCAGGGGACACCGCGTCGCGGCTGTTTGCGGCCGCGTGCGCGTCAGATCCGGGTTTGGTCATTAGCGACTGGGCCCTTACGTGCCAACTCGAGAACGAGGGGCAAACGGGGCAGCTATTGGAGCACCTACTCGCTGATCGTTCCGCCACCTCCGGGCGCCAGCATTTTGCAGGCCATGTCGCGCGTCGGGGTGATGGAGACAGCCTGGCCCTTTGGCAGTATTGCAGCGACAAGAATCTCGCCGCGGGGCTCGCCCAATTCATCACGGCGCTCGGGCAGTACAATTGGGAGTCAGCCTATGCAGCCATGGAGCGACTCAGGGAGATGCCGAGCGCGGGTGCTCTACAGGGCGTGTTCGCGCTGGAGCGGGCCCGACTGGCAGAGGAGACCCAGGACCAGTTCCCAACCGCTCCGGATTACCTTCTCGCTCTGGACGAGGCGGAGGCTCCTGCCGGGCCGAGCGCTCGTGCTGAGCTTAGGGGAATTGAGGCCGGCAACAGCGCGTTGCTCGTCAGAGCCCTACAAAGGATCATCGCCTCGCCTAAGTCAGATGACGTCAGGCGCGTAACCCTCGCGAAGCTGGCGCTCGCCCATAATCGTGCCGGCCATTTTGCAGAGGCCCTCGCCACGTATGAGGCCCTACTGAAGATGGCGCCAAACGACCGCGATGCGCTCCGACAGGCGTCACTGCTCGCCCGCCGCATGGGTAAAGTAAGGACACATCGCGCCATGATGGCGCGGCTGGCCGAGACGGCCACGGACCCGAGGGAGGCCGCGCTCCGTCACTACGAGAACGGTGTCTTCCTGCAACGTTACTCCGAGGATGAGGCTGGCGCCGAGGCCGCGTTCCGAGCTGCGCTTTCCGCTCTACCAACATTCACACCAGCGCTAGCGCGCCTCAGTCGAATCTCTCGAATCCAGGGTCGCCATGAAGAGATCAACCGGCGCTACATCGCCGAGATCCAACAATTAGAGAAGGTCCTTGAGCACGATTTGGTCCCAGAGGAGCGCGGACGCATTATTGGCGGCCTCGTCCAGCGGTATTACCGACTCGCGTTGGCCTTCAGCCGAGACGACAAGGGAACACGAGCAGCTGAGCTGCATAAGCGAGCCCTCGCTCTCCAACCAGACGCGACCCCGTCGCTCGTCACCTTGGAGGCGCTGTTTCGGGAGTCAGGAGAGTGGTCTCAGCTCGTCTCTTTGCTGCTCGGGTGGTCCCTGCGCACGCGCAGCGGCAGCAAGGCGACCGTCGAGCCGTTGTTGCAGGCGGCAGATGTCTCTCGGTGCTATCTAGACGACAGGGAGGCGGGGGGCCAGCTCCTCGCACGGGTCTTGAATATCGCCCCCAATCACCCGTATGCGCTTCAAAGGGCACAGGACCACTTTGCCCGTTCAGGCCGTGTGGGTGCGCTCATCGAAGTGCTCGAGCGCATGGCCGCTCGAACGGGAGCCCCGCATCATTATTTGAGGATCGCCAGCCTCCAGTCAGTCGAGATCGCGAGCCCAACGCACGCCCGATCGGCGCTGGATACATACTCAAACCTTCTAGAGCAGGATGGAACCAACCCAAGCGCCATCGAAGGCGCGGTCCGAGCATTGTGGTCTCTAGACAGGTCGCTCGCATCGCTACAATCTGCGGATATTCAAGCCCTAGTGGGCGCTGGGGAACCCCAGGCGGTTCTTTGCGCAGTCGACGCTCTCCTCGCAGAACGCTCGGACGAAGAGGCCGCGCAGCTGTTGGCGATGTGGCGTGCTCGCCGATTGGCTGAAGGAGACCTCAATCCTGAGGCATCGCAAAGCACGCTGACTGTCCTCGTCGTCGTACTGGAGCGGCTGTCAGATTGGCCAGCCCTCGTCGACGCATTAGAGGAGCTCGCCGTAATGCTCGAGGGCCCTGAGCAAGGGGCCATACTCGCCCGACTGGGCGAGATTTGGGAGATACGCCTTGGGGACCTTCCGATGGCGGAAGACTGCTATCAGCGGAGCCTTCGCGCTGACGCCACCAACGCGGCCGCTTCCCATGGTCTCGACCGGATCACTCCAAAGGCGCCAGACGGGCTGCGGCCTGATTTTGTCTTTGGCGACAGCATATCCCAGATAAGGACCGCGGCACTCAGGCGCGATAGGGCTGACGTCGGCAATCGCCTCTTGGACTTCGCGGCCAAGATGGAGGACCAACCGCAAAAAAGCGCGACCTTAAAAGTCGCCGCGCATTTGGCTGGGGTGTACGGCGAGCTCGCCGCGGCCTTCGAGGCGGCCCCTGGAAACGTCTCGATCTTTGAGACACTCCGCGGGCAACTGGAGGAGCGCGGTGACGCTGAGGGCTTGATCCGAATCATAGAGGCTCATCTTGATGTCTGTGATGCCGGACGACGCCTCGACCTTCTGGGCACGCTCATAGGGCTTCGGATGCGAACCGGAGATATCGGGGGCGCCCGGGCGACAGCCGAAGCTGTCCTGGACCTTGACGCCGACTCGATGCTGGCGAGGCTGATCTTGAGACGTACCGCGAGCGCCCATGAGGCTCCCGATTATGCAGAGGCTCAGTCGGCTGCACTATTGGACGCCTTCCGCTCACCGGAGGCGACGGCACAGCTACATCACGCCCGGGCGTTGGAGCGCACCGACGCGGCGGGCGATGAGCTGCTCGCAAAAGGCGTACGGCTCGACCCCCAGAACGCAGAACTCGCTCGAACTTTTGAAGCTCGGCTCGAAGCAAAGGCGCAACACCCCGAGCTGGACGCGCTCTATGAGTATCGACTGAAGGTCGTAGAGGATCCTGAAGAACGACTCCGTATCGCACGGCGCCGGGCGCTCTTGCTCGCCGATCAGTTTAGCGAGACGGGGCTGGCGCTACAGGTTTTGGAATCCGAACTCGAGAAAACGAAGCCTGATCCGGAAGATCTGCTCATGGCGGCTCGCTTCTGTCAGACCTTGGGCTATCCCGAGAGAGCCGATAATTACTTCGAGCAGGCTGAGGTCGGCATGTCTCCAGACGCCGCTGGCCCTAACAGGGCCATCACGGTTGCACACGCGACTGCGCTGTTAGAGAGAGGGGACCTCGCCGAGGCAGGAAAACGCCTCAGAGGCGTCCTTGACGGAACGTCTGCCGATCGAGAGGCGCTCCTGCTGCTCGGGGAGATCGCCGCCAAGACGCGTGATTGGCGAGATGTGATCAAGATCAAGCGGAGATTGATCGCGTACGAAGACGATCCAAACATCCAGGCGCAGCACGCGACCGGGATTGGAGAGATCTTCTCCCGAGTGTATCAAGATAACGAGCGCGCTCTTGGCTGGTTTTGCCGTTCCGTAGAGGTCGCGCCATTAGAGCAATCCTCCGTTCGTAGGATGGTCGCAGAGCTGGGCATTACAGAAGTAAGCGACAACCGGAAGCGGCAAGCTGAGGCTGTCCTGGCGAACGCTGCCACGGCGAGGACACAAGCGTTCGTGGACGAAGGCGGGATCCTTGATCACCTGGTCGCCTTGTATGAGCTTCGGGGATTCCAAGGTGATGAGCTTGGGATGCTCCGCATCGCGCAGGTTATGTCTTGGTTTGGGCGTTCATCCCCCGAGATGAAGGCAACCCTAGAGAAGCATACGGGACGCTTTACGCTGCGGCGGCCACTGGACAATGACGCCCGCTCCCGCTTCGTCGACTCCGGTGGGAGCGCCAATCGAATAGGGGCGCTCTATGACGCGGGTTATCAGGTGCTGGTTGAAGAGCTTGCGAAGCCGATTCCGGCCGGCGTCCCTCGTCTGTCTCGCCGCAGCTTCCGTGACTGGCAAACTGCGTATCAAGAGCTAGCGGTCCAGCTCGGAGTCCCCGTTGCCGAGCTGTGGAACGGCGGACGGTCGCTGGATGCCCCTTGGGCCACATACCTACCGCATCCAGCCATAGCGATTCCTATCCACATGTTTGAGGAGGGCCTGGTTGGCGCCCATCGATTCATCTTGGCTCAGACCCTTGAGGGGTTGAGGCGAGGCCGACACCTACTACAGGAGGCGGGCTCGCAGAGCGCCGCGGAGACCTTACATCGTCTGTGCGATCTGCTCCGAAGCTCGGAGGGGGACGAGGGACAGCTTCGTGGCACCCGTGGTTACCGACTCCTCGAACGGGCGAAACGGCTACCCCGGCCAAAGCGGCTACGTCTTGAAGGAGCCGCGGAGACAGTGGCCGAGATACGACAGGGTCTGGTGACATTGGAAGAGGCCACCAAGAGAGCAATGGACCGCGCTGGTCTTTTGGTTGCCGGAGACATTCACCTCGCGCTTGACGTAGTCCTCTTTGGGCGGCCAGACCGGTCGAGGGATGCACAGCAGGTGGGCGGGCGTTTCCCCGCTTATGCAAACTCGAGCCGAGCCCAGGCGCTCGTCAGCTTTTATGTCGGTGAGGGATATGGCGACTTGTGCCGATTCGACCAACGGGAAGCCGTGAGAGCAGGTGCAGAATGACACCAGTTATCGACGCAGAGGACCTCGGGACATGGTGGGCAGGTGTGGCAGACATTCTGCTCCAGGAAGCCCGACACGCTGACTCTGAGTACGACAATCTTCGGCTATTGATGGACGCGGCGCGTGTCCGGGCGGAGGAGTGCAGTGATCTCGACGGTGGGTACAGCGTGTATCTTGAGTGCCATCAAATCGCCCCGCGGAACCCACGCGTTCTCCGAGCGCTCGCGCGGCTCTGCTGCAAGAGAGAGGACTGGGCCTCCGCGAAAGATTGGCTAGAAAAGTGTGTCGCGGAGGAGGGAGACGCCCTTATTCGCACGGAGATTAAGCTTGAGCTCGCCGAGCTATTAGCGATGAGGCTAGGGGAGTCTCGTGAGGCCCTTGAAGTGCTCTGGTCAGCCTTGGATGAGACCCCCCAGAGCGAGGGGGCCTTGCTCATGCTGGCGCTCTTGCTGGGCGAGTCCGACCTGGAGGGGCAGGCGGAGTTGCTTCGTCGTCGCCTAGTCCTCGTCAAGGAACCAGAGGATCGAATTAATGTACTCCTGCAGCTCGGGCACATTGAATCTCTGAGAGGTGGAGAGGGCGGCGAAGCCCTCACGGCTTACCAAGAGGCATACGCCCTCGATAACACTCGCTGGGCTTCGGTGCTCGGTGTTTACCGCTGCCTTATTGAGGCCGCCAATTGGCCCGATTTGCAGATCTTCGTCTCCGACGCAATCGCGGCTGCCCCGGGCGGTGAAGCCGCGAGCCGCCTACGGCTGCTTTACGAGGTGCTACAGGGAACTCACTTCGGTGAGGTGACGGATCCGAGCACGCTACACGCTCTCGAGAGTGTGCTGGGTCAAGACCTCAACG
>CALELH010000482.1 GCA_937902595.1 uncultured Myxococcales bacterium | reverse complement strand
TCCCCGAAGGGATTTTCTCGTTCGACTTGCATGTGTTAAGCACGCCGCCAGCGTTCGTTCTGAGCCAGGATCAAACTCTCCAGTTTAATCTTGCTCCACGTAAATGCGTTCGCAATTACGCGTAAATTTGTAATTAACGGTTGTCCGCTACATATAGCGAACTGTTCAAACTACTTTTCAAAGAACCGACCGCCGCCGACAGCTTGGCGCCATCTGCGTTGGGTGGCGGGTTATAAGGGCGAAGCAGGAAACGATCAACTCTTTTCTTTAATGTTTTTGATCATCTGCGGCGATAAGTCCGTATCACTCTGAGATCCTTATGTATTTTGCCCGCCTTATTTTATCCATCAAATGGCAGCCCTTTCGGAAACCCAGCGAACTTACCTGATAAAGGGTCCCTAATGAGCTGACAAAGTGCTGTCGACACACGACCCAAGAGGCCAGTTCTACGGATCTCGGCAGCGCGCGATCAAAGTTTCTCCTGAGGTGGGAATGGGAATTCGACGCAGAATGTTTGGAATTTCGGCGGGAAATCCCATACATTCCCGCCAAATGAGCGTTTTTCGTTAGAAAAGCGTTGTCCAGAAACCTCAACGAAGGGGCCGAACTGATTGGGCCCCGAGACATCAAGACGACTTAAGGTACGGAGGGAAGACATTATGTCCCGTCAGATTATTAGAGTTCTAGGCATCGCGATCCTCGCGCTGTCCGTGAGCGCATGCACAGCGAAGAAGAATGACGCCACGAAGAAGACCGAGGGCGCAACCAAGGTAGAGAAGTCCGCCAAGAGAGGCGCGGCCGCTAAGGACGCCAAGGCCGCCAAGGGCGCCAAGGCCGCAACTGGGCCTATCGCGCGGGTCAACGGCGTCGAAGTCGACCGCATCGAGTTTGACCGCAAGTTTAAGAAGATGACGCGCGCGTTCACCAAGCAGGGCAAGGAGATCCCAGCCGGCCTGTCACAGCGCTATAAGGAGTCCATCCTTAAGCAGCTCGTCGACAAGGAGCTTCTGAACCAGGAGATCAAGAAGAAGGGCGTCAACGTTGGCGACACCGCTCTCGGAGCCGAGTTCGACAACTACAAGAAGATGTTCCGCACCGAGGACAACTTTAACCGTTACCTCAAGAGCTCAGACATCAACGTCGACACCATCAAGAACAACATCCGCCACAACCTCGCGGTCAAGACGCTCCTAGAAAAGGCCGGCGACCTCACGGTCACCGACGAGGACGCGAAGAAGTACTACGAGGACAATAAGAAGCGCTACGAGGTCAAGGAGCAGGTCCGCGCGAGCCACGTTCTGATCAAGGTCAGTGACAAGGACGACGCAGCAAAGAAGGCGGCAGCCGAGAAGAAGGCTAAGTCTGTATACAAGCTCGCGACCAAGAAGGGCGCCGACTTCGCCAAGCTCGCTAAGGAGAACTCAGAGGGTCCAACCAAGTCTCGTGGCGGCGATCTTAGCTTCTTCACTAAGGGCCGCATGGTTAAGGCATTCGAGACCGCAGCCTTCGGAATGAAGGTTGGTCAGATCTCGAAGCCTGTGAAGACCCAGTTTGGCTGGCACGTGATTAAGGTCACGGATCGCAAGGACGGCAAGCAGCGCACCTACGAAGAGGTTAAGGACTCCATCACTAAGCTCCTCAAGAACAAGAAGAGCCGACGTGCGAAGGCTGAGCTTCTGAAGCGCCTCAAGGCGAGCGGAAAGGTCGAGACCTTCCTCCCTAAGGCACCGAAGGCTGCGCCCGTCAAGGCAGGCAAGCTTGGACGGAAGCTACCATCCAACCTCATCAAGCCAACACCACGCGCTCTCCCGAAGATCGCTCCTGGTAAGGGCAAGGTTGCAGCACCCGCTAAGAAGGCCGCGCCAGCTAAGAAGGCGAACGGTAAGTAAACGCGCCAAATCCGGCGATGAGAAGGGCGGCACCTCCAAGTGCCGCCTTTTTTTATGCCCCCTCAACTCCAGCCTCCCATGGGGAAATATGTGAGGTTTTGAGGGTCAAAGCGTATCTCACAGTATCTCACTTGTAGACGTTTGGGCCGGTCCAGACTAAAGTTTGGTCAGAAATAGCCGATTTAGTCGGTTAAGGGGAAAGTACAGGAGCGAGGAGACCTAATGGATATCTCCACTATAATTGGACTCACGCTTTGCTTCGGGTTCATCTTGATGGGGATCCTGCTTGGTGGCGAGCTGGGTCTGTTTATCGATCCGCCGTCTACCGCGATCGTGATCGGTGGTACGACCGCAACGATGTTCTCCCGGTATCCGCTGAATGTCGTCTTCACCGTCTTCAACGTCATCAAGAAGACGATCTTTAACGACAGCTCCGATCCCTCTGAGGTCATCACCCAGTTCGTTCAGCTCTCCCAAATCGCACGTAAGGAAGGCCTCCTTGCGCTGGAACGCGTTCAGTTCGAAGACCCCTTCCTTGCCAAAGGCATTAACTTCTGTGTGGACGGAGCCGAGGGTCACCAGATCGAGGCGATCATGGCGCGTGAGATTCAGTACCTTAAGGCGCGTCACCAAGCCGGCAGCGACATGCTGAAGGCCCTTGAGATCTCCGCCCCTGCGTTCGGAATGATCGGGACGCTCATCGGTTTGGTGAACATGCTCGCGAACATGGACGATCCAAAGAGTATCGGTCCAGCGATGGCGGTCGCGATCTTGACCACTCTGTATGGGGCGATCATCGCGAACGTTATCGCGGTTCCCCTCAAGGATAAGCTCGCTTACTACAGCGCACTGGAGCTAGACCTAAAGACGTTAATGATGGAAGGAGTGCTGGGTCTCAAGCGTGGCGAAAACCCACGTATGCTCGAGGAGACCCTGCATACATTCCTCTCGCCGACTGAACGCGAAGCGCTCAAGTCTGCCTCGTCGTAGGCGTCTGGATTGTGACGTCCAATGGCCGAAGAAAATGAAAATGAAGGTGGTGTAGAAGAGGTCGAAGAGGAGGAGATCTGCGAAGAAGGTGCGCCAGGATGGGTCGTTACTTTCGGAGACATGATGTCGCTGCTGCTCACCTTTTTCATCCTCCTGCTCTCGTTCGCTACCATGGATATCCTCCGATACGTCGAGCTCGCTGGTACGATTAAACAGGGCTTCGGACTCCCCGTAAGGGAGAAGGTCGTCGTTGTTCCCAAGGCCGAGAGCATGATTAGGCTGACGCCAAAGGTCGACTTTAACAGCCGCCGCGTTATGGAGGAGGTTCGCCGAAAGCTCGATCCTACGTCGCCCACAAAGCGAACGGCGAAGGTCACCATTGAGGTCTTTCAAAACTATCGTGGCGTCGTAGTGCTCTTTCCTGCTGACAATCTTTTCAAACCGGGTACAGCGGTCCTTAGAAAAGAGGCGGGCCCTCTCCTAGACATCATCGCTGAGCGAGCCCGTGCTGAGAGTAAGCTCGACCTCGCTGTCGAGGTTCGCTGTCCAGAGGACGCGCCTCGATCATCGAGATATCCCGATGTGTGGTCGCTGACGACGCATCAGGCGGTCGCCGTGAATCAGTACCTTCGGGACAAAGGCGGGATCGCCGAAGGAAGAGTTATCGCTACGGGTCGAGGGCCGGCACCTCCGACTCAGAAACCAGGTCAGAAAACACCAATAACCGGCTCGACGGTTGAGTTCACCTTCCTATCGAGGGTGATGAAACCGAGGGACTAGGCATGGCCGAGAACGAAGCAGAAGTACAAGAGGAAGAGGTCGAGGAGGAAGGGTCTAGTAAGGACCAACCCGAAGACCAACCCCCTTGTGAAGAAGGTGCCCCCGGATGGGTGGTGACCTTCGGTGACATGATGTCACTGCTTCTCACCTTCTTTATCCTGCTGCTCTCCTTCGCCACGATGGACAAGATTAAATACAAGGTTTTGTCTGGCTCTATTCAGACCGCCTTTGGTGTTCAAGAGGTCACACCGACCTTTACTCGCCCGCAAGCAAGCAAGGTCATCGCCAAAGAGTTCTCGATGGAGTTCAACTCCCAAAACATGCTCGACGGAATGAAGAAGATTGAAGAGCGTGAGAGCGTCCGAACACCTTCTGGCCGCGTCGATATCGAGGTCTTCGAGGACTACAGAGGCATCGTACTCTCCGTCGGTGAATCTCATATGTTCGAAGCCGGGCGGGCGGACTTAAGACCCGCGATCTGGCCATTCCTTGATGATGTTCTCAATCTAGCGGTAACAAATAAGGCGCAGATTCAGGTAGAGGCACATACGGACAGCTCACCCATAAAGACCGCCAAGTTTCCGTCAAATGATCATCTCTCTGCGGATCGTGCCGTGTCGGTCATTCGATACTTTAGAGGGGTTCGAGAGGACATCCCTGGCCACAGGTTTGAGGCGGTAGCCGCCGGTAAGAGCCGGCCCCGATTTCCCAACATGACGGACGCAGGACGTAAAAAGAATCGTAGGGTTGAACTCATCTTCCACCAGGCTCCGAAGATGTATATCTACAAGCGTGGCGGGAGCGGGCCCTCGAAGTAGTCGGTGATGCTCCCTAACCGAGGGCGTCGATCAGGTCGGGATGAGGATTGGCGATGATCTCATTGCCAGCGAGTAGACCGTCTCCAACGGCCGCAGCCCCTGCGCTCATGGCCTCCTGCACATCATGAAGCTGTCCAAAGAAGACAAAACATCCTTTACCTCCGAGATCATCTGCGAGACGGATGCTTCGGGCTGAGATCTCAGCTGCTTTTAAGGCCGCATCAGCCCCACGGATGATCGAGGCGATTGAATAGGTCTCGAGCACTCCAACCGCATCGAGTCGCGGATCTCTGGGCCCGTCCAGTACATCGGAAAGTTCTTGGTGCGGATAGGGTAAAACCAGATGATCTATGAGGGCATCACCACCGGAGTCCACCCCCGCTTTGACGCTCTCACTGACCTCGTCTACGCCACCTCTAATCAAGACAAAGTACTTACCAGGGTGCACTGTTCTTGCTCGAATGAGCTCCACGGAGGCCCGCTTAGCCATCGCATCGCAGACGAATACACCACGAGCTATGGAGCAGAGTTCTACAAGCCCTAGAGCGGGTCCGGTGGATGGGTGGTGAACCAAGACAGTCATTCAGACGATGCGGAATGAGTCCTTAAGCACACAACGTCGCGCTCTGGCGAAGTGTGGTGCGTAAGTCATCCCTTCGCCGGTTGGGCTCGCAATGGTCCAAGATGTGAATCCTTCGCCATTGAGACCCGTCCCAGCTGCGCTGGGCGCGTTCTTGACGAAGATGGAGCAATTCATGGCGCGAGCCATCTTGCTCAGAGCGTTGATGTTCGTCGAGTGCATGACGGCGGTATGCCCATACCCATGCTCGACCCGCACGGCGCAGGCTATCGCCTCATCCGCGGTCGGTACCCGGACGAAGCCAACCACAGGCATCAGCATCTCATGCTGAACGAATGGGTGGCTCTCATCGACCTCAGCGAACGCTAACCTGGTGCTCGTCGGCGCCTTTATGCCGGCGTCCGCCAAGATAAGCGCCGCATCCTTACCGATGTAATCACGGTTCACGTGATTGTCTGGCGTAATCAGTAACTTCTCGAGAGCTTTAAGATCTCGACCACGTACCTCAACCGCGTGGTTGTTCACCATCTCCCGCTTGAGCGCGTCTGCGATATCGGCGACCGCGATGACCTCTTTCTCCACGATGCAGATGACGTTATTGTCGAGACTCGCGCCGAACACAAGGTCGCGGGCTGCTCGCTTTACATCGGCGGTCTCATCCACAACAACCGGCGGGTTTCCTGGACCGGCGGCAATCGCTCGTTTACCGCTCGCCATCGCCGCCTTGACCACGCCGCCACCACCGGTAACGACGAGCAAGCGCGTATCTGGATGGCTCATGAGATGACCAGCACTCTCAATAGTAGGCTCTGCTACGCAATTGAAGACATTCGCAGGGCCACCACAACTCTCGATCGCTCCATTGAGGAGATCGACATACCAAGCGCTCAAACGCTTGGCGTTTGGATGAGTGTTAAAGGTGACAGTGTTTCCCGCGGCGAGCATGCCGATTCCGTTATTGAGGATAGTCTCGGTCGGGTTGGTACACGGGGTGATGCTGCCGATGACTCCATAGGGCGCCCACTCCGTCAGAGTGAGACCGTAATCACCTGTCCAGGTCGTCGGCTGCAGAGACTCGATTCCTGGCGTCTTTTCGGCCACCAGACGATTCTTCTCTATCTTATCTAGATACCGACCGAGTCCGGTCTCATCGATCGCCATTTGCGACATGACTTCTAGATTATTGAGGGTGACATCACGCATCGCCTGAATGTAGCGAGCGCGGTCCGCTAAGGGGATCTCTTGAAGCTGCAAGAAAGCTCGCCTAGCGGCGGTCATCGCAGCGTCCACCGTAGCGTGAACACCGCGCCCCCCGAGCATCGCAGGTTGAGCATGACGCAGGACAGCAGGTGCCTTTGTGTCGGCACCTAGTCGTGCGACGACCTGCTCCACGATCTTGGTTATGCGCTGTTCGTCCACGACGTCAGCCCCCTCGGCTACTCAGCCTAGTCCTTCTGATAGAGGACCTCATCATCGACCTCAAAGGTGTCGACGATCGCCATGATCGTCGCATCGACAGGTCGATTATTCGTGATGGTAGTCTGCCGCGCTGAAGAACCACTCGCATAGAGCACAACTTCCCCGACCCCAGCCCCTACTGCGTCGACCGCCACCACGCCACCGTCCTTAACGGCGCCGGTGCGGAGGTCAATAGGACTGACCGCCAGGAACGTAAGTCCTGTGAGCTCTTCTTCTTTGCGGGTGGCGACGACCGTGCCAACCACCTTACCGATAATCATCGACGAGTCCGCTATTCGGACGCGCTACGACCCAACGGCAAGTTCACGTCAACATTGGCGTGAGGCCGTGGGATCACATGCACGCTGACCAGCTCACCGACGCGCTCTGCTGCGCGAGCTCCCGCGTCAGTCGCCGCCTTAACAGCCGCGACATCTCCGCGAACAACGGCGGTCGTAAAACCTCCGCCGATCTTCTCATAGCCAACCAATTCAACCTTGGCTGCCTTAACCATAGCGTCGGCCGCTTCGACCATCGCCACAAAACCTCGCGTCTCGATCATCCCCAACGCGTCCGCCATCGGGTCCTCCAATTATGCGGGGATCCCCCGCAGTTCCGGTTCAATGCGCCAGCGGCGCGGTTTACTTATCCCTAAACTTGGGTGGCTCGATCCCTGTGACCCCTTCGAGGGCAGCTAAAGCCGCCTCTCGAGCGGCATCGATCTCCGCCTCGGTACCAGACAGGTACAGTCGCCCAAATGCCCCGTAGGGTCTTATGTCGATCAAAGAAATGTCAGCCGCCTTCTCCGCCTCGTTGGCGGCAAGCGTGATGTACGCCGCGGGCATCGTCTCCAAAATGAAGAGCGATTGACCCGGAAGAACCATCATCCCTCGGCTGTTCCTATTAATGATTTGCGTTTGGTAGGCCTCTACAGATCGAATCACCTGATTGGAGACCACCTGGGGCTTCATCCGCTGGTCTTGGGAGCACTCAAGGCCCTCCAGGATCACCTCACCAGCGCTCATCACCTCACCCTTGTCCCAATCGTGGACCTCGAGCAGTCCGTAGGCGCGCTCGACGACCTGTACAGCCGGGACCACGGTCGTCGCCTTAAGCGCATTGTCAGTAATGCGGTTAATCGCGATCCCTGGAGCGATCTCGACCCAGAGAGAGGCCATCTCGGGAACTGGTAAGAATCCGCGAGAGGTCTTACCGATATAGCTGGTCAACTGCGGCTGCAGACTGTCCAGAAATACAAAAGAACGGAGCGTAATGCTCATGCTGTTTCGCCCTTGAGCCCCAGAGCTCTTCATTGAGTGGATGGACGGTAGCATAGGGGTGCTGAAGCGACAAGGGACTGACCCCACTGGGCAGCGACGATGTCAGTGGGTGGCAGACAGAGGGGTCAACGCTCCTCACTCAACACAGCACACAAGCCAGGGTCTGCAGACCTGAGCGCTGGTTAAGGCGAGCCTGAATACCAAAGGCGGCCCAGTTCTTGCTCAATATAGGGACTCTCTGTGAATGATGGTGCTATGATGAAGCAACGTGAGCGCACGCGCGCCGTTTGACGGGGTCTACAAATGCAGACTTTTCGAAATTTAATCGGGGTAAGGATCCTATCACTTCTCTCGCTTTGCCTACTCTTTGTGGCATGCGCAGAAGGCGTTCCGGCAGATGACTGTCCCTGCGGGATGTACGCATATGAGTGCGTTCCATGTCCCGAAGGAGATCTGGGGATCGCGCTGCCGGATGGAGACGTCGGCGTCCCATTTCTCAACGAAGACCGCATCGCCGAAGAGCAGGGTTATTATCTAAATCAGGATCGCAGCGGTCGATTCACGATCTATACGAACGAGGACAACGAGATCGGCGTCCGAGTCGTTAACTATTTCGGCAACCCCGTACCCGGGGTTCAGGTGAACTTCCAAATCCTAGAGCCGGATCCGGCGCGGCCATCAGGCGCTCAGCTCCGTAGTCGCACAGTAGCGAGCACCGACTTCGGCATGGCCAAGGTCGTCGTGAGAGGTGGTCCGCAACCTGCGTTCATACAACTGCAGATCAGCGCGGAAAATACGCGCGGGCTGACCTATAACGTAAACGTCGTTCAGCGCCCGAGTATCGACGCCCCGGGGAGCGGTGGCCCGGGTCCCGTCGGAGGCCGCAACTGTCTGAGAACCAAGGGCACTTACGACATTGTCAATCGCTACCAGCCCGCGTCCGTCTTTGGAGATGATCTAAACAACTCGCTGATGACCATCCGCCAGCTGTTGACCGATCCGGGCGACTTCGTCGCTGATCTAGTCGCCGACCGAATCGGTGGTATCGGCGGCGCAATCGCTGGAGGTTTGATCAGAGCCGCGGTCAATTATGCCTTCAGCTATGTCGTCAATAATTATCTCCCGGATTGGGCTCAGCGTACAGTGAACATCACTCGAGATGTGACGGGAATTCTCACAGATTTAGAGATTCACGGGACGATGCAATTGGGTGATGAAGATCCGATGGCATGTACCCTCGAGGGGATTCACCGCTGGGAGACGCTCTACTTTATATGGCGGGTCAATTGCCCACCGAATGATGATCAATGCGGTCGGCACCCTATCCCGATGCGAGAGCTTGGAATCTCGGCGTCTGAGAGCGAGTTTAGCGCGGAGATTACGGACCACAGACTGACAGACACGATGATCATCAATGAGCATCAGCTTCAGATGAATCTCGGGGTTGCGCTCGTTTGGTTTCTTGAACGAACTGTCCTGCCCAACTATTTCAATAACGTAAACAGTTTTGGTGATCTCCTCGCCATGGTGATCCCATGCGACGTCGTCGGCGACCTCGTGGCCGACAGAATCTCAATCCCATTCGTAAATGTCTCACGCATCGTGGAGCAGGCCTGTCGAAGTGGCCTAGAGGCAGCGGGCCAAGAGCTCGCCCAGATCTTTGCCGAGAGTCTGAATATCGACACCTTCGCGATGACGGGGGAATGCAAGCTACGGGATACGGATCGGAATGAGACGGTCGATAAAATCCAAGATGGCGTCTGGGGTGGACAGCTCCTTGGTACCTTCAGCGGGCAGCGACAGGGAGCGAACCCTTAAGACGCCACACCGCTCTGCTAAGGGCATCGCCCCAGGCTCGTTTGACAAAGATTCCCCTTCAGACTTGACGAGCCCCGCATCTGCTGATAGCTTCCCGCGTCCTTGAACCCAGATACAGATGAAAGGTCATAAACGTGGCCAACCATAAGTCTGCTCTAAAGCGGGTGCGTCAAACGGCAAAGCGTCGGTTACGGAACCGACACGCCATGACGACCATGCGTACATACATCAAGCGGCTCCGTACCGCGGTTGAGGCCGGCAACGCTGATGAGGCCAAGACGGCCCTTCAGATCGCCGTTCGCGCTCTGGATCGCGCAGCGAGCAAGGGTGTGATTCACCGCAAGCAAGCCAGCCGCAGGATCGGCCGCCTCACGAAGGCTGTCAACGCATTGTCCAGCTAAACTAGCTAGACACGCTCACCTCTAAGACTCGATCCCACACGCGAACTTCAGCGTCTATGTATAGATCTATCTACAGAGTTCGTGGGAACCAAACCGAGTGAATATAGCCGATGCTAACCGCGGATCTGCGCTTATGCCTTAGGCGCACAGAGGTCGAGTAAGGCACTCTCAAAGATCAGTTCATCAGCCAGCTTGCTGCTCTTCAGAGACGCATCAGCCTGCTGAAGTCGCTCCAGGGCAAAAAGGAGCTCATCGAAGCTATATTGATTCAGTTGGTTGCCAAACTGACGTTCCCTAAACCGTGGAACGCCAGCCTCTGCAGCGGCATCGCCAACGCTCCCCCCACGACGCCTCACATCGCAGCCAACCAAGAGCTGCCTGAATTGGCGGATTATGAGCGCTAAGAGTTGAAGTGGAGCCTGTCCCTGACCGAGGAGTTGATGGGCTCGTGAGAGCGCCTTAGAGACGTGTCGGTTCGCGACGGCGTCCACTAACTCCCAAACCGAATGGGTCCGCGTCTTCGAGATCGTGTCTCGAACATGGTCTTCCTCGATCCGACCTGGCTCTGGAACGTATAGGGAGAGTCTCTCTAGGGCAGCGTCTAGACCTGCGAGGTCAGCCCCGACAGCGTCCACTAAGGCGTCGGAGGCAGCTGCGCTCATCTGGCGCCCCTTCTGGCGCACCCGACTGCCTACCCACCCTGGAAGCTCTCTCTCTCGAGGCGTGACCGCATCGTAGACACATCCCACCTTGGCAATCCGCTTGTACAGTGTGGTTGACTTCTTGACGGAAGAGGTCGCTTCAAAGACTAGGCACGCCATAGGATCGGGCGCATCGAGATACTTGATCAGGGGGGCCAAGACGTCCTTCGAACGGCCGAACGCTGCTTCAGCGTTCCGTACCCACACAAGGCGCTTAGCACACATCATCGGCAGGGTTCGCGCCGCCTGAACGATCCGATCTATATCGAACCCCTCTTTAGCGTCGAATCGGTCCAGATTGAAGTCCTCAATCCCCCCCGCGAGGACCGTCGTCCGTAACCAGGCCATCGCCTCGCGGCTAATGAAACGCTCATCCCCATGAAGGAGGTAAACAGGCGCTTGACCGCCCGCTAGGTTCCGCTCCCAATTCACGATCTCGCCTCCGGGGTGATAGATGCCTGATAAAACTTGATTAAGGCGGCATCTAACGCCGCATCCAACGCATATTCGATGGCTCGTTTTCTGCTATTTTCGGTCTCATACGCCGATCCTCCAACGGACAAGGGCTGCTCTCCCGTGACCGGTCCAGACGTCCAAAAAACGTGACCAGCTCTCGATAGCTTTAGCTCTACCTTAACGCCGGTCTGTTGAACCGAATCAACTCCATTCTCACCGAAACCAATCACAGCGCGCGTCGGCGCCGAGACGATAGCTGTCAGCTCGGTGGTGGAGGTCTGAACGAGAGCGGGCGTCCCACGACGCTTGATCTGAGACCGGAGACGAGAACGCGCCCTCACCGCCGATGACTCATCAAGATCCGGCGCTTCGACCGCTCCAATCTCGATCTCAGTGATCGAGCCAGCCACCCCTGCTCGCACGAGATGGTAGCCGCACCCAATCAGACCTACTGATACGATGGTCAGGAGCAGCGCATTGGGCAAGATTCGATTCATTAGAACCGCACTAACACGTGGCACGGGGAGTCTCAACAGAGGTCTACGCGAGCACCGAGCCAGATTGAAGTCACATCATCTCTTCCACCGGACGGCTCCCATTCGGCTTGTACGAACATGACCCGTTAAATGGCGAGGTGGGTCTTATGAAAATCAGGCGCGACGCACCCGAGTCTTAAGACTGCAGAATAATTTGAACCTTGAAACCAATGGGACTCGTACCTCAGGATGTAGCAACCGGATGAGACGGATGGACTTTTGCGCTCGGATTAGATTCGAGGGCGAAGTGAACAAAGCCTTTGGGGGGCTGGACCACATCGCGTCTTCATCTACTTTGCTGAGTTCAATGGTGAAAGGACGACCATGCGGATCGGAATAAGCTCTCTTATTGTCTCTCTCGGCGCCATCGCGCTCTTGACTGTCGGTTGTATAGAAGACAACACCGCTCGCCTTGATGACAGCGATGGAGGAGGCGCCGGTGGTACAGCCGGTGCGGGTGGTAGCGACAACGGCGCTGGCGGCGCTGGCGCGACAGGAGGCCAGGGTGGCGCTGCTGGAGAAGGCGGTACAGCTGGCGCAGGTGCGACGGGCGGAGCCGGGGGTACCGGCGGGACAGCCGGTGCTGGAGGCGAAGGTGGAACCGGCGCTGGTGGCGCTGGTGGCGCTGGTGGCGCTGGAGCGGCTGGCGGAACCGGCGGCGCTGGAGCAGCCGGTCGCACGGGTGGAGCCGGCGGAGAACCACCCCCTCCCCCTCCCGCAGACCGCGATGATGACGGTGTCCCTGACGCCGATGATAACTGTCCTCGTGATCCGAACGCAGACCAGGCGGATACGGACGGCGATGGAGTGGGCGATGTCTGTGATCTCGCCGAGGATGGTGATGAAGATATGGACGGCGTCCTCAACGGCGACGACAACTGCCCTCGTGATCCGAATAACAGCCAACGCGATGAGGATGGCGACGGGGTGGGTGATCGCTGTGATAACTGCCCCGATATTCCGAATGCAGACCAGATCAACATCTGCTCAGATTCCGATGAAGACGGTGTCCGCGACGTAGATGACAACTGTGTGGATGTCAGGAACCCCGATCAGGTCGATCAGGACGAAGATGGCCGCGGTGACCGCTGCGATAACTGTGAGGATGTTCCAAACGCGGATCAGGCCGACGCTGATGGCGACGGACAAGGTGACGCCTGTGAGATTGTCGATCGAGACGGCGACGGGGTCGCAGATGACGCGGACAATTGCGTAGACGTCTACAATCCGCGCCAAGAGGACTCAGACGATGACGGACCAGGTGATTATTGCGACAACTGCAAGAACGTCGCGAACTTCAACCAGGCAGATGAAGATGAAGACGGTATCGGCGACGCATGTGAGGCCGAAGATTTCGACGAAGACGGCATCGCCAACGAAGATGACAACTGCCCACTCAGCCCAAATGGTGACCAGGATGACGGCGATGAAGATGGCGTCGGCGACGTATGCGATAACTGCCCTGGCGACCCGAACGCAAACCAAGCTA
>CALELH010000481.1 GCA_937902595.1 uncultured Myxococcales bacterium | reverse complement strand
GCCAGCCGCCTCTCTGAAGAGAGCAAGGGGTCGGGGATGGCGCCGCTCGTTCCGAACAATATGCGCGCCTTTCCGGTGCGCATACCTCGGTGGGTCGCGGCCTCAAAGATGCTCTATCCAGGTGCGATCGTTGATGTGCTCACGACCGTGAAGCTGGATGGCCTCCGTCTCACCAGCAAGACGGTGTTACAGAAGGTGACGGTCGTCGCGGTCAATGGAGCGGTTGATGGCGTCGCGTTTTCGCGGCCCACGGGCAGCAAGAAGAAGAAGCTCAGCAGTCGAAATCGAACGTCTGTCGTCACCTTACTTCTGACGCCACAGCAGGCGGAAGACATGGCCATCGCGGTGCGAGCGGGCAAGATTGACCTCGTGCTTCGCGGTGCGTCCGACGAAGAGATGGTGGACACGCGTGGCGCAAACACGAACGCGCTCTTCGGTCATGGCGTGGTCACCCCAGAGGGTGAAGAGGCGAACGCTGATGGCGCTGATGGACAGAGCCAGCGGGCGCGTCGAGCGCCGGCCCGACGTCCTCGTCGTGGTCCAGTGAGAAGACGACCTTCGCGGCGGGCGGTCAGAAAGCCAGCTCCGGCGCCACGACGGAAGTCGAGTGGATCGGCCATCATTGTTGGAGGTGAGCAGTAATGTTCTACAGAATTTGTCTTCTCGTGCTCACCTTCTGCGCTGTGCCCTTGGCGGCGAACGCCTTCGGTGAGCGGACCGTTAATGTGCCTCTTGGTGGGGCCACTGTCTTGTCATTGGGCGGGATCAGCGGGGCGGCTGAGCTCACTGAGTCCTCAATCGCGCGCGTTAAGCCATACGGCTCTGATCTGATCGTATATGGGAAGAAGATCGGTGAGACGACCCTGTTGATCAAATCGGACAACGGGAACGCATCTTGGCTCATCCGCGTCAGCATGCCAGCCCTCGCTATTCAAGGAGAGCTCGATAAGTTGTTCCCCGATGACCGGATCACGGCGCGGGCCCTAGGTGGCACGATCGTCTTGACCGGTACGGTGAGAGACGTCGTGGTTCTCAAGCAGATCGAGGAGGTCGCGCTCGGCTACCTAAGAAGCCCGTCCTTCGTCGACCTCGGTGTCCAACCGAACGTGATCAACCTACTGACGGTGCGCGCAGCTCAGCAGGTGCAACTTGAGGTTAAATTCGCAGAGGTGAATCGACGCTCGCTGCGAGAGATCAGCGCGGGGATCACGGCCGTGATGGACAAGAGTAACGCCTTGGAAGGGATCGCCGGAGGCTCCGCACAGAGTGTGTTTGGTGGCGTGGGCGTTGGCGCATCATCCGCGGCCCAATTGGGCAGCGGGGCGACACAGGCGAGCGGACTCGTTGGAACAGGCCCTGTTACGGCCAGTCCAGCAGCACGCTCCTTCGGGACCTTCTTTTTTGGTACGCAGTTTGGTTCTTTTCCCTTCGCCGCTACTTTGAGCTTATTGGCGGAGCGACGTCTGTCACGGACGCTGGCTGAGCCGACTTTGGTGGCAATGAGTGGGGAGGAGGCGAGCTTCCTGGCTGGTGGCGAAGTCCCACTTCAGAAGAGCAATGGCTTGGCCGACACCTCTGTCGAATATAAGCCCTTCGGTGTTGAGCTGACCTTCCGACCTACGGTCCTGGGTGACAAGACGATCCAACTCAACACATCTATCTCCCTGAGCGACACAGACTCCACGATCAACGTCGCTGGGAATGTCGGCTTCAAGCGGCGTTCGAGTCGGACCACTGTACGGTTACGGGATGGGCAGAGCTTCGCGATCGCCGGCTTGATGAAAGACGAGATTACCAAGGTCGTTCAGAAGCTACCTGGTCTCGCCGAGATTCCCATCATTGGTCTGCTGTTCAAGAGCAAGAACTTCTTGAGGTCTGAGACTGAGCTTGTGGTCGTCGTCACGGTGAAGCTCGTCGATCCACTAGAGAGCGGTCAATTACCGCCACTCCCTGGCCATGATGGGCCAACGGATCCGACAGACTTGCAGATGTTTCTACTCAACATTGATGACCCGAAGGCTGACAAACCATCGGATCGAACTACACCTAGGCGCCGCCCCTCGGGTCGGCTTGGCTTTTCTCGGTAGGGAGTTTTACTGACGTTATGAGCGACTCTCGTCGACCAAAACGAAGTACCTTCGGTCGGAAAATTCTGACGGAGAACACTGCGATTTTCCGTCTCCGCGACATCGAGAATCGGCTCGCCGAGGAGCAGAAGGCTGACGCTGCCGGTGAGGCGCGTCGAGCGCCGCCTGTGCCGCCTGCGTTGCCGCCGAGCGTCTATGATGAGCCAACTGGTTCTGTTGATATCAGCCTGACCGAG
>CALELH010000480.1 GCA_937902595.1 uncultured Myxococcales bacterium | reverse complement strand
CCCCTCTTCACACCCAAAGAGCTCCTCGTTGGTCAACTCCAGCGGGTCATCCACCAGGCGTTCATCGGGCTCTATGTGCATATCCATCGATCCGAGGTCGTATGCGGGCGGGCCGTCCGTCTCCATCATGGCGTCTAGTTCGGCGCCCACATCCGCTCTTGGCGCAGCGTCGATCGCGGCGTCGGCTATCCCAAGATCCCTTAAGCCCTGATCTGGAGACGCCCCCAAGTCTAAGGAGCTGTCCATCGGGCTCGAGTCTACGGCCCTGTCTGGAGTCGGCGCGGCACACCCTGCCAGCATGGCCAAGACAAAGAGCCAGCGCGTGACAGCCCAGATTGAGCAACGAGTGGGCACCGATAGGTCCTTAGATGGCTGGTGGTGATGAACTCTCATGGTGCCAGAGGTGCCGGAACGACTCAATTCGAGTCTATCGGTCATAGGAGAGAACTCTCTTAATTACGGTTCCCTTGGGGGGAACGATGACCATATCATGGCCGTCTGAACAAGATATTCAAGCGGCAGGGGGAGTACGATGATGGGTAGAGCGCTGTTGATGATCGCAATGTTTCTGACTTCGTTGGTCAGCATCGCTGAGGCTCAATCCAATGAGACGGAGCTCAAGGCGTGTCTGGGGGCGATTGCCTCGACCTTCTATTCAGGCTGTAAGTTCGGAGCGTCTGTGGAGGGGAAGAGCTGTGACGGCGCCCTACAGGCTGTGCAGTCATCATGTGCGTCGTTGAGGGAGTGTCGCTACGCATGTCGAATGAACAAGAAGGACGCCAAGAAGGCGATTAAGGCCGAGCACAAGGCCTGCAAATCAAGCTGCAAGAAGTCGACGAATGAGCGGAGCTGTAAGAGGGCATGTAAGAAGTCTAATAAGAGCGCGATGAAGGCGATGCGGATGACTCGGAAGGAGTGCAAGAGATCCTGTAAGAACGACTACAAGGATAAGGATTGTAGACGAGCTCGAGCGAAGTTGGTGGCTTGGTCCACCGCCATGGGCGCCGGCATGGCCGCCATCACTAAGTTCTGTAAACCCTGACGACGCTCAAGGCTTCAGACACTTCCCATCTCTCTCTACGCAGGCGCCGGTATCTCGGCAAGCCTTGCTCTTACGACAGTCGCCGTCGGAGTTCGCCAGGCACGTCCCTTTATAGGCGTGACATCTGCCCCACTCCTTACAGATCGCCGACAGCTCACAGTCTCCATGGCCTCTCGACTGGCACCGACCGTCCAGCGCGTGGCATTGGCCCAGCCCTTTGCACAGATCGACGGTCACCCATGAGCGGTCAACCTTCATCATACGACCTTTGGCCTGGCGGCAACTTGTCCCCGTCGTTGCGCTACAGACACCACCTCGCGGCACACACATACCCGCCTCCGCGCAGAGGGTGGAGTGGGTTTGACAGTCCTTCACCGTGACCGCGCTACAGCGGCCGTTTTGGTGCGTACATTGTCCGAGGGTTTGGCACTTTTGCGACGCGAGGCAGTGAGCCTCGGTGACGGCGATACAGCGGCCTTGTAGGGACGCGCAGAGCCCCTCTGTCTTACAGGCTTCCGCCCCCGCGCATGGGTCCGCTGGACCCCGATTACATGCGGGTAAGGAGAGAGCGAGAGCGAGGTAGATAGTAAGCCTGAGCACCGGGCCGATTCCTGATTCCTATGTTCATCTAAAGATGACGCGCGAAAGAGTAACAGTATCACCTAGATCTGAATTCATCTCATCTAGGGCGACCACGCAACCATAATTTTTTCCCTTTAATCATTCAGTAAGCGGCCTACCTGTGATGGTCTCACTGACCTGAGACAACGGCAGCACACTGCGCAGTTTTTGCGGTCGGGCGAGGAATCGGTTCCCTGAAGCGGTTTTGTTTTCAAGTGTTTGTAAGTAAAGGTTTTTTTGTTTTACTGTTTTCCTTATGAGAAGACACGCGGCACCCTGTATGGGGCTGGTTCGCTTGGCACGGTTTGTGCGATAGTTGTGTTCGGGAACACTCGAGCTTTATCCGTCTGCAACGGACGGCGTTGACCTGGAAGGGCCTAATGATGTTGCGCAAACTGCTCTCTATCTTGGTTGTCTGCTCTGCGATTTGGGCCGGACCAAGCCACGCGTTTGAGACGCCTTTCGGTCTTGAAGTGTCACAGGCGATCGACCGTGGTCTGCAGTACTTTAGAGGGCTTCAGCAGGGTGATGGATCCTTTGTGGCAGATGGGAGCGCTGGCATAACAGGCCTCGCTGCTCTGTGCTTTCTGGAGCGTCGAGCGAGCCCGGACTGGAACGCCTTACCCGTCGGCTACCTTGGAATGGAGGCAGCGGACCAACAGATCGTCACCCGGGCCATCGCCTACCTGATCAATAATGATCCCGGCCTAGGCGGAGGGATAGCTCAATCGTATGTCACCGGATCGAGTCTGATGGCGCTGAGCGTCTACATCACCTCAGGCGGCCCGGACAATGTAGGCGCTAACAGTACAGTTACGCAGGCGATCCGGACCGGAGTCGAAGGACTACGTAATAATCAGGTGCTCAATGGCTCCAATCGAGGAGGTTGGGATTATGCACAGCCTGGGGCCGATGGCGACCTGTCTACGACTCAGTATGCTGCCGCTGGACTCTCAGCGGCGTCTGCGATCTTCCCCGCCGCCGCCGATCCACTCCAAGCTCTACCGACCTTTGTGACTAACGTGAAGAATCCTGACGGCGGTCATCGCTATCGAGGAAACAGCAACAGCGCCAGCTCTTCCTCCATGAGCGCGTCCGGTCTTTGGACGTACCGAATCTCCGGGATACCAGTCGAGGATGGGCGGGTTCAGTCCACCATGCAGTGGCTTCAACAGAACCACAACGTCGATAACCCGGTGCTCACTCACGGCGGTAGAAGCTTCTACTATGCGATGTGGGCTTCAGCTAAGGGCTATGAAGTGTCAGCCGACTCTCCTCAGGGCATCAACAGCACGATGATTGGCGGACAGTACGATCCCGCGGCTCTGGGATATCCAGAGGAGCCTCGCGGCTGGTACTTCGATTATGCGCATAAGCTGCTGCAGAATCAGGACGGCACCGGCGGTTGGAGCCAACCTGGCCATTGGAATGAGGGGGCGGCGACCGCCTACGCGATCTTGGTGCTTGAGCGCAGCTTGGGCGGCGCGTGTATCGACATCGATGAAGATGAGATCTGTGG
>CALELH010000479.1 GCA_937902595.1 uncultured Myxococcales bacterium | reverse complement strand
GTGGGTTTTACCCTCTATCAACTGAAGCTGCCTCTTAACCTTTCCCACCAACTCACCGGCACGATAATACCTCACCTCCAAATCGTGTCGACCGGGTTCTGTAGGCCGTCGGTTTAACACGCCTTCGGCGACACGCTGGCCATCGAGCCAAATTTCGCTCGCAGGCGGATGTACCCTAAGGGTCAAGTATGCGTAGCTGGATAATGGAACGGTCACATCTCCTCTCTGGCCTGGCTTGAGGGCGACCTTAGTTGGCGCATAGCCTTTGGCCCTAAGTGTGAGCGCTCGAGTCCGTGGGCCGACCTTGATGGGGAAGGGGGTGATTCCGAGCTTTTTACCTTTGGACCAGACTTCGGCTATCGGGATACTTCTCAAATTAACTCGACTGGTGGATTTGGGTTTGGGCTTTGCTTTAGGGACTACACCCGTAGAGGCGCTTGGCACCTCAGGGCGTGGGGCAATCTCTGCTTGAGGCGTAAAGCGAAACCTTGGTCGATATACGCCAGTCTTCGTTTTGATTCGGTGACAAGGTGGATCTGAGACGAAACCTTTAGCCTCAGCACAGACGGTATAGGTTCGATCTATCTCTAGCCGCATCGGAAGTTCGGCGGCTTCAACGCGATCCACCAAGATTCGAGCCTGCAAACCCTTAGGGGTCACGTCTGGGTTCAGTATGGGGAGTGGCTGGAGATCAACGGTAGCCAGGTTCTCGCCGACAGAGAGCTTCTTTCTCTCACAGTGGGTCTGGAACCCGTCTGCTGCTACGCAGACGCGGTATGTCCGACCGGCGCGTAATTTCTCTCCGACCTTTAGTGGCACGTCGTCCACGGTGACTCGCTGGTTTGGCGCATCTCCTGGGCTAATCTGTACCGATAGAGTTCCGCCGAGCGGGCTCTCTGCCCAGAACACTGACCCTAAGGATGCGATGACGCCCAGCGTGAGCCCTAGGAAGAGCATCCGTTTACGTCCCTTTGCTGGCTCCACCACAGTGATGTGACTCACCGGATGGTCTCCGGTGACGCTGAGGGCATCGAATTGATTGTCCGATGCATCCCGACTCATATTCTGCGGAGAAGCCGATAGCCTGGCAGGTAGGGGCCCTGTGTTTGTTCTCGTGACCTCCATATGACCGGGATTAGGGGTGAGAGCGTTCAGCTGCATATTGAGTGCGTCATCGAGACTTTGAGGGCGATCTTCGCCGCTGGGGATGACTCCCTCTGGGAAGAGCACCTTAAGGAACTCAGTCACCTGAAGTGCTCCTGCGCTACTCTCGGTCAGGGCTAGAAAGTGGCTGATCGCTCGCCCAAATTCATCTGCAGTCTGGTAACGCGCGTCCACGTCCTTGGCGAGCGCTTTCATCGTAATCTCTGCTAAGGCAGGCTCCAGCTCGGGCCGATATTGTCGAACGTCCGGGATCTCTCCGAGACGGACTAATCTTAAAGTGTCCGTCTCACTTCGACCCTCAAACGGTCGAACGCCGGTCAATAACTCGTATAGAACGAGCCCTGCCGAGAATATGTCGCTCCGAGAATCCAAGGTTCGCCCGTCAGCTTGCTCGGGACTCATGTAGATGAACTTACCTTGCAAGGTTCCTGAGATGCTCTGATGTAGGAGTCCTCGACCTCGCGCGATTCCAAAGTCGATGAGCTTAACCTCACCACCTGCGCCTATGACGATGTTTGAAGGGCTGATATCACGGTGCACGATGCCCAGCGAGATGCCGTCGGATCCACATTTCCTATGGGCGTAATCCAGCCCTGCGCAGACCTGTCTAATCAGTAGGACTGCGAGGTCGGCAGGGATCGACACATCGCTACTTCTCATTTTCCTGAGCACGGTCTTCAGATCACGGCCAGGAACATATTCGGTCACCAGAAAAAGTTCGCCCCCCTCGTCGGCGAGCTCAATGACCGGCACGATATTGCCGTGATGCAATTGCACCATGATTTGAGCCTCGTCGATAAACTTCGCGACGGACTCTTCCTTGCGGGCCAAATGAGGAAGAATTCTCTTAATCGCCACCTGCTTGATGACGTTTGCTGCTCCCTGGGATTCTGCCAGATACACCTCACCCATTCCGCCGACGCCTAGTCGACGAATGAGCGTATACCGTCCGAGCTTGGTTCCTGGCGTCACTGGCGCTATCGGCGTCTAGAGTTACCGCGCATACGGGGATGGCCCATGCGGGCTTGGTTGGCTGCCATCCGGGGTTGTTCTAGGCCAAATTGATACCACTGCTCACCGTAGCCTCTCATCTTCATTGGCTTTCGGTTCTGCAGGAGAGAGATGTTCTCCTTGAGGTGCTTGTCCTCATCAGCAGACTCTTTAGCTCGAGCGAGCACCCCGATCGCGTCGTCGAGTCGCTTGCTCTTCCAAAGTAACCAGGCATATAGGGACCAAAGCAACGCTGGTTTTGGGGCTACTTTGACCGCGGCTTCAAGCACCTCTACCGCTTTGTCGATTCCACCTTCGGTGCGAAAGTGAGCGACGGCGAGCATCGCCCAAGCCGGCCAGAGTTGGTGCATCAGTTTGGCTTTCGCACCCGACACTTGACTCGCCGTGAGGTAGGGGATTGTCGCCTTGAAAGCGGCCTTGAGACCGGCCTTCTGACCCGCTTGCTGCATCACCTGTGCTTTGGTGTAAAGGAGCATCCCGATTTGAGCGTTAATCATCGTCGTGACGCCGATCTGCCACTTGCTGAACAGTAAGCCCGTCTTGAGCTTAGCCACTGCAGAGTCGATGGCCCGATGCATGATCTCCGGAGCTTTTGTCCCGGCTCTCTGTGCGATGTTCTGGGCCTTCGCCATATCCTGCTGGGCACCTTGAGTGACGGCTTCTACACGTTTGGCGACCCGGCGGCTCACTAGAACAAAGACAGCAACTGAGACGATGATCCCAGGTAGGATAGTCCAGCTACTTGAGACTCCAAAAAGGATAGGGATCACGGCTATAAGTACGCCGATAACGATAGACAGAATTAAGGTGTACATCAGAGTGACTCGAATCAGTGCGGCGATGACCGCTAATTTCATCTTTTGTGCGCCGGGTTAGGTAGCATGCGAACCACCATTTTGGCAACCAGTGCTTGACGGATCTCGTGACCGTACCTTGAGATCATTTGATACCGCTCAGCGCGGGCCTGGGGTTGACCTGCTTTCGCGGTCCGGCGATAGTCCTAGCAGGGAAGGTGCTACCGTGACAAAGACAGAACTCTTGGCGGCGATTGACAGTGCGGCGAGCGGCGGCTCGCTCTCTCGTGAACACGTCGAGTCAATTCTCAAGAAGCTGATGATACGAGGCCAAAAGGAGACCATCTCCGAGGTGCTCAATCAGCTTGGCCTGCTACCTGAGGACCCTACTGATCCTCCATCTGCGTTGGACGCTGTTACCAGTGACGAGACTCAAGCGGCCCTGCCTCTTGAGAATCAGGGCACTGACGTCTTTCCAAGCGTCGACGGTGCTGTAGATGGTGAGTGGGAACACGGCCACGAGTTTAGCGTGGCTGCGGTGAACACAGAGGGCGTGGGTGAACCTGCGGCAGACAAGCAGTTCGATGGGGTGTCAGCGCCACCACAAAAGTATGAACTACGGCGCGAGATCGCCCGAGGTGGTGTCGGCGCGATTACTCTGGTCCAGGACCGTGATCTCATGCGGACGCTGGTCATGAAGACTCTGATCGATGGCTCCGACGCCGACCCCTACGTCATCAAGAAGTTCGTGGAAGAGGCTCAGATCACGGCTCAGCTTGAGCATCCGAACATCGTGCCTGTTCACTCCTTTGGTGAATTCAGCGGGGGCGAGGTGTTCTTCACCATGAAGCTCGTCCAGGGCAGGACGCTTAAGGATATCTTGAGAGGCCTGCGGCGTGGCGATGAAGAGACGATCGCTGATTACCCACGAGTTCGCCTCATCAACATCTTTCAGAGTGTATGCCAGGCGATGGCGTTTGCTCACGATCGCGGCGTGATCCATCGGGACATTAAGCCGAGTAACGTGATGGTGGGGCCATACGGTGAGGTGCTCGTCTTGGACTGGGGCGTCGCTAAGGTGCTCGGTCGAGACGAGGAGGTTCCTGACGAAGAGGAAATGGTGGTGACCGATCGCAGCACATCGGGAGACGCTACGATGATGGGCTTGGTGACAGGGACTCCATCCTATATGCCGCCCGAGCAGGCTGCAGGCCGGATCGATCGCATCGACGAGCGGTCCGATGTGTATGCCCTTGGAGCGTTGCTCTATGAAATATTGGCCTTAAGGCCACCCTACAAGAAGAAGACTCACAGGGAGACCCTGAGGGCAGTGATCAAGGATCCGCTCAAGACGCCGACGATGAGAGCACCTGAGAACGGCATCCCGAGTCGACTTGAGGAGATCTGTCTGCGATGCCTCCGGAAGCGGCCGCGTGAGCGCTATGCTTCCGTGAAGGAGATCATTCAAGCGCTCCTCGAATATCTAGCCGGTGTTGAAGAGCGGGATCGACGGATACGGCGTTCTAATGAGCGCTTTGAGGTTGGTTTGAGCAAGGTCTCAGAGTTCGACCAACAGAGGGCACATGTCTCCCAATTGGACACGGCGGCCCGAGATCTGGAATGGAGAACGCCGAGCTACGCGGATCTGGACTCAAAGCGTACCCTCTGGTCGGCACAAGCCGAGTTGGAGACGGCTGAGCAGTCTATGAAGGACCTCTACTCGGCGGCGAGCGCCTCCCTCGTAGAGGCGATCGGCTTTAATCAAGATAACGAAGAGGCGTGTAATGAGCTGGCCCGTCTCTATTGGTATCGAATGACCGAGGCTGAAGCTCAGGGAGATGCGCAGTCAGCGGCTGATTTCCGTAAGCTCGTTCGACTTTATAATCGAGGTCCCTACACCCAGCTTCTTAGGGGAGAGGGACGGCTTAATGTGCGCTCCACTCCGGCAGGCGCAGAGGTTATCGCTCAGCGGCTCACCGAGGCCGACCGGCAGGTCGCTCCTGGTACAGCGGTCTCCCTCGGAACGACGCCGATCGCGAATCACCCTCTTCAGCCTGGACGTTGGCTCATCACTATCAAGGCGCCTGGTTTTCGGGATGTCCTGATTCCGTCTAATGTCCTACATGCGAATGTGCTGGATCTAAGCTGTCGCAGCTTTACGGATGAAGAGATCGGTAAGCATTATCTTTATATTCCTGGAGGTCCGGTGACCTTGGGGGGCGATCCGGGCTGTTCGTCCGCTCGTCATAGGCGAGTGGAAGAGATCGGCGACTTCTTCATGGCCCGTTATCCCGTCACCTGTGCTGAATATCTAGCGTTTGTACGCGACCTAGAGCGTAAGGATCCCGACAAGGGAATGAGCCGAACACCCAGAACCAGCATCTCTGGTGGCCAATTGTGGCTTAGGGATGAGGACGGTAAGACCCAACTTCCCTCCATAGATCGTCAGGGCATGCGCTGGGAAGCGCACTGGCCGGTTTTTGGTATTAGCTATGATGACGCCGAGGCCTACTGCCGTTGGTACACCGGCAGGACGGGCCTCGCTGTGCGCCTGCCCACGGAAGGGGAATGGGAGAAGGCGGCGCGCGGTCTCGACTGTCGCTTCTATCCCTGGGGTGACCACTTTGACGCCACGTTCTGTAAGATGGCTGCGTCTCGAGACGGAATTCCTACGCCCGAGCGAGTAGGATCATTTCGCGCGGATTGCTCCCCGTACGGCATCTACGATGTAGCAGGCCTGGTGCGCGAGTACTGTGATAGCGCTTTTAGCGCAGATTCCGCGAGCAGGGTTGTTCGGGGCGGGAG
>CALELH010000478.1 GCA_937902595.1 uncultured Myxococcales bacterium | reverse complement strand
GGCGGCATGGGCGGTACAGGCGGCGCCGGTGGGGCTGGGGCTGCCGGTGGCATGGGTGGTACTGGGGGAAGCGCTTCTGGACCCGTCACCGTGCCGGCGAGCGGGACATACAGTCTAGGGTTGAACCTGGTGGAACTCGGCGGATTTGTTCTGCACCTGCAGCTTGAGGTCGAGTCTGAAGATCGAGGAGAAGCAGGCGGTTCCTTTACGCGTCTGGCGTTGAGCGCAATTCAGGGTGACCGAGTGAGTGACCCCTTCGTCGAGGCCACCGACGTCACGATCATGGATGGTGACACGTTTATCGCGGTCTTTCCGGAGTCCGCTTTACCTGCAGATTTCAGTCCCACGGGGAGCGAAGTGCGATTCAGTCTGAACCTAGAAGGGTCCATTCAATCGAATGGGTCTTTCTGCGGTTTGGTCACCGGCGAAGTGCTCACCTTGGATTTACCCTTAGAGGCGAGCACATTTGCGGTCGAGCCTTGGGCTGAGCGGAGCGATCCTGTCAAAACGAGCTGCGAGAGCGGTGGCGCTGGTTCATCATGTGAACGTCTCGAGCCCGAGCAGTGCCCTGACTTGGCCCCTGGTATGAACATGGACTTCGCTTCATGTGATGAGGCTCGAGGGTTTCGTCTCTTTCTACCTGAGGGTCATGATCCATCTCAGCGCTACCCACTGATATTTCTTTGGCACGGCTTAACTTCGAATGTGGACGCGATCTTGGAGAACAGCGCGCTGGCCGACAGGGTCACAGAGGGGAACTTCATCTTGGTCGTGCCGGTCTCTAGACAGCAAGCTGTTGAGTGGGATCAACTCACGGTCGCGGACAGCAAAGACCTCGCGTTCTTTGATGACATGGTGACCTGCGCGCAGAGTGCTCTGGGGGCAGACCCAGGGCGGATCTACACAACCGGGCTGAGCGGTGGTGGTCTCTTCTCGACGTATCTTGGGGTCATGAGGGGAGACGTGATCGCCGCAGCGGCTCCCATGTCGGGTGGCCTCATTATCGATTATCCTCAGCCCACTCGGACCGTGCCTTATCTGGTGACCTGGGGCGGAGAAGAGGACGTAGCTGTCGAGCAGAATTTCCATGTCTTCGCTCAAGATTTACTCTCCGATCTGAGCAATGGAGGTCACTTCGTTGCGACCTGTGACCATGGGCGGGGCCATGAATGGCCACAGGACTTGAACGAAGGCCTCTTGCAGTTCTTCGCAGACCACCCTCTCGAGGTACAGGGCGCGCCTTACCTGAACGCATTACCCGAGGCCTTTCCTGATTACTGTTCACCGCCCTCGGCGGAGTAGCAGTCCGAGAGGTTTTTCGACACCTGCTCCAGACCCATGGCGCGGAACAGACTCACGTTCCTCTCAGGGATCGCCTCTACATCGGGATGGGTCTCGACCGCGAACGCGACCTCTGCAGCTCGCAAGAAATGAAGCATTGGATAGGGGGAGCGGTTGGTCCAATTGGCGGGGTCATCTGTCTCTGCCGAATCGAACACATAGTCAGGGTGGAAGCTCGCGATCTGCACATCTTCCGTGTAGCCCAGATCGTCAATGATGTTCTCCGCCATCGCGACAACGTCAAGGTATGACTCGAAATCAGTGAAGCCGGTCGGCATGACGACCAGTGTGGTAGGCAGCGTGTCTGCGCTCGTCTCCATGATCCGTTTGATCTCGCCGGCGAGACAGTGAATGAGCCCCTCTAGATCGTCGCTGGGGAAGACCTCGACTCTCAGTCGATCGACGATCGCTCTCGCGAAGGGGCACAGGTTGTGGCCAATCACAACTTGATCGACCCATCGTCGAGTCTCATGGGCTACGCTTCGTGTCGTCTCGTTCATGAGCGTAAGGCTACTGCCTTGGGCCCGCGGTGCACAGCACCGAATCAGACCCGAGAGCACCCACCCTCGGGCCTTGACCTTAGATTAAGTCTGGTCGAGGGCGTTATCGCTTCTCCTTTCAAATGACTTTACGTGACTCAAGGTGCTGTATTTAAAGGTGTAATCAGAAACACGTTGACCTGTGGTGACAAGCTGGAGACTTTGTGAGTGATCCAACGACACCTTTGGGACGTCATGAATTATCAGTGGAAAACGCCTGGACGACTCACGCCTATCGGCTTCGCCGTATCAGGGCTGTTGTCCCATGGAGTCCCCTGAGGGTACGTACTCGTTTGACCTAGTCTTGAAAGGCTAGTCCGCGGGCGCGGGCTGGCTTTTTTTTTTGCGTTTACCTACGCATCTCCGCCAACCCGCAAAAGGAACCGAGTGGTCTCAACCACTCTTGAAAGGAGCTGAGGAAATGCGAGGTGAGGGCGGAAGGACAGAGGTCGTCCAGCTGGCGTGGCCGCTGGCTGTCGGCATGCTCTCTTTCACTGTGATGGGCGTGACGGACATGATCCTTATCGGTCAGGTCGGTACGGATGCGCAGGCCGGCGTAGGCTTAGCGGTCACCTTTGTCTTCCTCGTGGTGGCTTTCTTTCGTGGTGTGACAAGCGGCGCGCAGAGCCTCGTGGCCGCCGGCGATGGCGCCGGTGATGAGAAGCGAGTCTTGAGGGCCGCCGGGGCGGCCCTCATCATCGGTCTCAGCACCGGATTCATGGCAACCGCCGCGGGTCTGCTTGTCGCGAAGTACGGTCTGCCCTTGGTTACCGATGAAGTGGCGGTGCGTGAGGGAGCCTATGCCTATATGATGATCCGCTGCTTGGCGTTACCGTTATCGCTTGTGTCTTTTGGGATCATGTCGGTCTTGCAAGGCCTCGGTGACACTCGCATTCGTATGTGGGCCAGTATCGCCGGGAACGCGACGAACATCATCTTGGACTTCATCCTGATCTTCGGATGGGGACCCATAGAGCCGATGGGGGTAGCCGGGGCAGCGCTCGCCACTGTCGCCGGGATCTTCGTGATGCTTGTTATGTACGCCATCCGCTTTCGAACGGTCGTCGGCAGACCTCTGTGGCCGACGAGGGAGGTGTTGAGGAGCACCATCGAGATCGGTCTGCCAGCCGGCGCACAAGCAGGATTAGGGACTCTCGCTTTCTCTGTGATGACGGTCGTGCTCGCGAAGGTGGGAGCGGCGCATTTAGCGGCGAGCCAGATCGCGCTGAACATCATCAGTGTGTCCTTTCTTCCGGGCTACGGTCTAGGAGAGGCAGCGGGCGTACTCGCGGGCCGATATGTTGGCGCAGGAAAGCCTGAGACCGCGTCGAGAGCGATTCGCTCTGCCCGAGATATCGCGCTCTTGATCATGGGTGGATGCGGCGTCTTATTCTGCTTTGCAGGCGCAGGGATCGTGTCGGTGTTTACACATGATCCTGAGGTCGCGGCTATCGCTGAGAGTCTTCTGCTCTGTGCGGCGGTCTTTCAGCTCTTTGACGCTGTGGTCATGGTGAACCTCTGCGCACTTCGGAACGTAGGGGACACGCGCTTTACGTTCCTCGCGACGAGCTTCGCGTCCTGGTGCGTAATGCTGCCCCTGACCTACCTCTTTGCCATCAATTTTGGCATGGGAGCGACAGGAGCGTGGTGCGCGATGATCGTTGAGTTCATCGTATTGGCCGTGATCTCTGGTGTTCGTGTTGGCGGTGTCAAGGACGGACGCGTTGGCAGATTAGACCTGCTCTTAGGGAGTTAGCCGAGAGGGCTCGACCACACCGGGTCGGGCCCTCTTAATCAACCTAGAGCACGGCGTCCCACCAGTAGGTGACCTTCAAGACGAGGCGGCGGTCCGTCGCCTCATATTCGCCGGCGAGCTCCGCGTCTTCTTGATACACGAGGAACAGGTCGCTGCCCGGTAGGTAGCGCCAACGTATGCGCGATAAAACTCGGCCGCTCTTGCTGACGGTGTTTCCCTGAAGGTTTGTCTCCCAGAACAGGGTAGGGCTCGGCGTGAGTGTGGCCCCAGCGTTCATCGTGAATGTCTGCTCCTCAGACTCGCCAGGCAGAGTAAACCAAGATGTGGTGCTGCCCATCGTGAGCCGCATATGAGCGCCCAAATAAGATGAGGCGGACGCATAGATGGAGTGTTTTTCACCCCCGAAAAAGGCGTTTGACCATTCGTATCCGACGTAGAGTTGGGGGTTCTTTTTCCACGGGGTGCCGGCCTCCACGCCGAGATTAACGCCCTCGTAGGTACCCGGCTGAATCTCTTGGTCCGTTGGAAGAGTAAACGCCTCTTCCACAACATCAGCTGAATAGCTAGCAGACACCTCGAAGGAGGTTCCATCGCGAAAGCCTAATCGGGGCCCTACGCTGCTGTATCGTCCTAGGCTTCGTTGGCCGTTCGCTGAGAGCCGCTCTGAGTGGTAGGGGCCAATGCGTAGCGAGCTGATGGGCCCATGGGCCCACCGATGGAGCCACCCTGAGTACGCGCTCACGCTGAACGCGTCCGTACGTCTCACGAAGCCCATCTTTGGGGCGAAGTCTGGATCGGTTCTGAGCACAGTCAACTCTGGCTGCCACACGGCCCCCCTGTAGGCCAAACGCACTCGCGTCGAGTTGCCGGGCGCTGTGTCATCCACGCTGTCGAGTGTAAACGAGGAGAAGCCTGACAGGGTCAGCCGCTTCTCGAGAAAGCTTAGAGAGCCATCTAGACCAATCGCGCCGTGGTGTACGCGGGAGTCATCAGAGTCACCAAGGCTGTTTCGTCCCACCAGGATCAAGCCGAGGGTGTCTCCGTGTGCGCTCGTGTAGAGCACTCGACCGACGGAGTCGTTCAAACGAGCTTGCACGGCGCTCTCATCGGTCAGGACGCTGAGAAGGCCAACGGAGAAGCGGCCGACTCTGCCGTAGGTCTTGACCCCAGCCCAAATTGGGACCGTCTCACCGTCTTCATCCAATCCGATACGCCGAGAGAAGAAGATCTGTGACTGACTTCTGGCTCCGAAGTCAAAGACGTCGAGACCTGACAAGAAGAATGGGCGCTTCTCCGGAAGGTAGAGAGGGAACCGACTCAAGTTCACTGTCTCATCATCTAGATCGACCTCGGCGAAGTCCGTCAGAACGGTCAACTCGCCCCAAAGATCAGCCCCGAGCCTCGTCTTAAGGTCAAAGCCAGCCCTGACATCCACCTCGTCTCCTGACCAGGAGTCAGAGCCCGGACGCCGGATCAGCGTGAATGGATAGAGTCGTACAGGGTGTCCGGTGATTCCGATATTCTTTAGCCCGACAAGATCGCCGTAGTGGCTGGCTGCGGTCGGGCCGAACTCAGGAGGTAAGTGAGACCAATCGTAGGTCGCGTTGCGCTTGTTGTGGTCACGGGTCACATTAAATCCGACGATCCGATCTCCTTGCCGAGCGGTGAGCCCGAGTGCCGAATAGGGGAGGCGGTACTCGATGGTCCAGGTTGTATCGCTAATGTGACTCGCTGAAGACCAGACCGCGTCGAACTCTTTTCGGAATTGACGCCCATTTCTCAAAGAGATGGCGTCGACTTGGTTCCCTGCTGAGTTGACGGCGAACACCCGGGTTGTGCGTCGGTCGAGGGCGACGTCGATCTTTAGAGTGACCGCGTCATCGGACCAGACCCGGGAGCTGTCTCTTCTCAGCTCTAAGGCTCTGGGGCGCTCGCCCTGAGGTAATTCACTCTCGACGGCGACGTATAGGGCGTGTCGGTCGTACACGACCCGAACACGGGTCTCCACCGGCGGCGTCGCTCCCGGGTTGGGCGTTCGTTCGATGAAACCGGCGCTCACTTGGGCGCTTTTCCAGACGGCTTCACTGAGTTTGCCGTCGAGAAGGATCTCCGCGTCCGCCACGCCTGCTGCTCTCAAGGAGCGCCTCTCGTCAGCCCTTGTCTCGGTGCAAAACAAGGGAAGGCAGACCAGCGCACTCAAAACCCAAGTAAGCCATTGACCCGGGAGGCGGTGCCGTTCGATGCTGCCAGCAACTCGCCGTGGGAGCTTGCTGATCGTGGAATGGAACTCAGCCATATCGAATAATTCCGACCTGTCGACAGCGCTCGACTCGTGCATAGAGACGTTGGAGATATCGAGTGAGGCCGACCCCAATGTGATCTTTGTCTTCGCGTCACCTCAATATGGTCAAGACGCAAAGAAGATTGGACCAGTACTACGGGACCGGTTTCCGGAGGTCAATGTCGTTGGATGTACGGGGGGTGGTGTCGTCGGTGGCGGCTACGAAGTAGAAGGGCGGCCAGCGCTGTCTTTGACGGCGGTCTCGATGCCGGGCGTCGACGTGAACACCTTTCACCTAGAGCGCGCTGAGGTCTCTGGGGTTCAGTCTACGACCGAGGGATGGATGGAGCGGCTGAGTTTGGATGAGGCGCCGCGAGTCGTCGTTCTCTTCGCAGACCCTTTCAGCGCGGGACTTCGATCGCTCGTCGTTGGCTTAGAGAATAGCTTTCCAAGCACAACCATCGTCGGGGGCCTCGCCAGTGGAGGCCGAGAGGCGGGAGACCACATCTTTCATGTGGACGGACGGACTGTAGACAACGGTGTCGTGGGTGTGTGCTTCTCTGGAAACATCGCGGTCGACACGATCGTCGCTCAAGGATGCCGCCCTATCGGGCCCCCGTGTTTTGTCACCGCGGTCGATGAGCGTAGGCTCTTGGGTCTCGATGGTCGTCCAGCTTTGGATGTGCTCGAAGAGGTGTGCCGTGCCCTAGACCCTACAGACTTGGCCTTGGCTCGGCGCGCGCTATTGGTTGGGGTCGCAATGAGCAAAGCGCGGGAATCCTATGCGAGTGGTGACTTCCTCATCCGGGAGCTTCTCGGCGCGATCCCCGATGACCGAGCTTTGGTGGTCGCCGCTCAGTTGACTGTACACGATATTCTTCAGTTTCATGTTCGAGATGCCCGGGCAGCGTGGGGTGAACTCGATGGTCTACTAAGTCGCTTCTCTGAAGGAGAGCGTGCCCCAGCGGGAGCCCTTATGTTCTCTTGTGTGGGTCGAGGTGAGGCGCTGTTCGGAGAGCCAGGCCATGACAGCAAGGTCATCGCTCAGCACCTAGGCAAACTCCCCATCGGAGGGTTCTTTGGAAACGGAGAGTTGGGTCCCGTAGGAGGCCAAACATGGCTTCACGGCTATACGACGGTCTTGGCCTTCTTCCGTACGGCATCAGACGCTTAAGTGTCTCTATTTTAGTGGGGGAGTGAGCCGTAGCTCTCCATCAATGAAGCGACCGCCTCAGGTTCTGGCGACACCTCGACGAGACAGGGCTTCGACGGGCGCGTAGGTGCACCCACATAGTAGCGGTCCGGTCGTAAGTACTCATTCTTCATGATCACGCTGTGCTCGCCGACGATGGAGTTGTTGGCGATGTCTGCGCCATACAACATGACAGCGTGGCTGCGGACGGTGGCACCCTGGCGAATATAGACGGGCGCCGTCTTAAGGACGCGATCTTCGAAGCTGTGTGCCTGGAACATATTGACGACCGTCGCGTCGTCCTCAAAGTTCAGCATGTCGGGGTCGACAACCTGCGCAAAACCAGCACCGAGAAAGACGCGCTTTCCAATTCTGACGCCGAAGAGTCGGAGCCACATATTGATGAACAGCGTGCCCTCAAAAACGGACGCGACTGGGCGAGCCCACGCACCCCAGATCACGTACAGGAAGTCCCATCGGCTACACCAGAAAGACCACAGTGGATGTTGCCCGGCCCGTGTCTTGCCGAGCAGGCACCATTTCAGAGCCAAGACGACCGCCGCGAATACACATCCAATCGCCATCCCAAAAGCCGGCACAGCGAGCACGTAGAACCACACGTCTCCAAAGACCGGCTTTAGGCTGAGCAGCATCTTGAACCAGATGAGCATCAGCACGGTCGGCAGGACGGGGATGACGAATCGAGCGGACTCCCAAAAGAGTCGGCTTACATACCGGTACCACTGCGGGTTGTGGGTGAGCGATGGATCGACCTCGACGACCTCCCTTCGTGGGAGCTCGAACATCGGGTGTCCGAACCATGAAGTTCCGGCGAGGATCTTCTTATCGTCGGCGACGGTACAGATACCGATCAGTATGTCCGACGGTAACTGAGTGTCGCCGTGAATAATCGCGTGGTTACCCAGGAAGGTGTTCTTACTGAAGTGCACTGGGCCGAGGGCGTATCGACCACGGTGCATTCTCGCGCCGCCAAGATAGATGCCGTCTGCGAAGAAGCAGCTCCCTTCAATGGTTACCAGCTCGGGGATGACCTCCATGATCGTGCTGATCTCAGAGTCCGGGCCGACCTTCATACCAGACCAACGCAACCATCCCGGCCAGAACAGTGTGCCGCTCAGCCACTGGTTCGCGGCCTCCACGTAGCTGTCCTTGTACCAGATGGCCATGAACGTCCAGCCATGGCGGTCATAGACACCCGGCTTCACGCGACCAAGGGCACGACACAGGAGCGCCAATACAGGTAAACGTACAAGGGCGCCGGCTATGGACATTAGGATCAGGATTCCAACGACCATCCCAGCCAAATCATCGGGTGAGTAGAGCCACTGGGAGATCGTCGAGCTGTCCAGGCCGAAGAGCATGAGGAGCCCAATTGTTCCCAACATAAAGGGGAGCTGGGTCACAGCGCCAAGGGCGCTCCCAACCAAAATGAATATCAGACCATACTGAACCGGTGACCACGTCTTCTCAGGCGCGGTGATCGTAAGCTCTTCTGGCGCTGGCCCGTCTGCCTGACCCGGAACACCGTGCCAGCGAACATCGCGGGGGACGACGGATCCGGAGGCGACGTAGGACAGCGCTGTAATATATGCGCCATCCTTCACCTCTGCGAAGGCCGAGACGCCAGCGCGAGTCTCAAGGGTCACCCCGTCACCGATCGTGATTGGGCCGACGATGAGCTCCTTGGATTCATAGTCAACCAGGCGCAGCGCCGAATCTCGGCCCAAGGTGACGTTGTCTCCGATCCGAAGTAGATCCCAGCCACCGCTCAGAAAGTTAACGCCTTTGTGGATGTGAACGTTCTTACCCACGCGGGCTCCGAGAAGACGGAGCGCCATGCATTGAAACTCGGTGCCTGCGATCGTGCCCCAGGGGATGAGTCGAGCCGCCCCAGTAACCAGCCAGTGGCGGACATAATACCCATCCCATACCGCATGTCGCCCGGGGGTGTACTCCCCGATGAGAGTGCGTTTTACGAGCACCGCGGTGATGATCCCAAATGGAATCCAGAGGAGCCGCGCGAGGAACAGTAGGACCGGAGCGGCGAGGACCAGGACCGGCGCACTGAAGGCATCTAAGGCCCAGGGAAGGATCATGAAGCCGAGCACATATGCGGCCGCCGACCCGATGGCAAAGACAGCGCTGAGGCAGGCGATCATCGTCAGGTGGGCCAAGAAGGTTGAGCCTTCCTTCGGGCGGATCTCGGGGAGCAGCGCGACATCGTCAGACTCGCTTGTCACTCGAGCGCCGAGCCCCTCGACGGTGCGACTCTCGTATAGGTCTCGCATGGTGAGGCCAGCGGTCTCGGGATCAACACGAAGATCCGAGATAACCATGGCCGCCAGCAATGAATC
>CALELH010000477.1 GCA_937902595.1 uncultured Myxococcales bacterium | reverse complement strand
TCGGCGCTCTCGTCTACGCTGCCATCGGCGCTCTCGTCTACGCTGCCGTCGGCGCTCTCGTCCACGCTGCCATCGACGCTCTCGTCTACGCTGCCGTCGGCGCTCTCGTCCACGCTGCCGTCGGCGCTCTCGTCTACGCTGCCATCGGCGCTCTCGTCTACGCTGCCGTCGGCGCTCTCGTCCACGCTGCCGTCGGCGTTCTCGTCTACGCTGCCATCGGCGCTCTCGTCCACGCTGCCATCGGCGCTCTCGTCTACGCTGCCGTCGGCGCCCTCGTCCACGCTGTCGTCGGCGCTCTCGTCCACACTACCATCGGCGCTCTCGTCCACGCTGACATCTAATCCGGTGTTCTCATCGGACGATCCACCGAGTTCGACCCCCTGGTCCATCCCCTCGTCATCGAACATGACCGAATCGGATTCAGACTCCGCGGAAGCAGGCTCTTCTTCGATCAGCTCACCTGTGACGACCTCTACGGGCGCATCATCGGCCTGGTCGTACTCTGCAAAATCATCACCTAGGTCCGCGGGAACACCGATGAGCGTCTCGCCACCGTCCTCCTCCCCATCAGGGAGTTCTTCGGACTCTGCTGCCTCAGCAGAAGCTTCTTGGATAGGCGTAGGCACCCCCACTACCGTCTCATTGAAGGCAGGCACATGTTGAACAGTATCTGAGTCACCTACGGACCCCGCTTGCTCCACCGCACCTGCGCTCCCTGCGCCGTCAGTCGCAGCGAGATACTCCTTCGCCATCTCATCATCGGGACGAAGCACTAGCACCAATTCAAAACAAGATCGGGCATCGTCCCTCTGCGCGAGATCATGGAGATAGACGATCCCCATCTCTCGGAGAACCTCAGCCTGGCGCTCTTCATCAGACGTCGAGTCCAACTCCAATTGGAGGAGTTGAACGACCATCTCAAAATCCTTCTGCTCGCTATACAAGCGTCGAGCTGCCCAGAGCGCCTGAACACAGGCCCCGTCCTTCTTAAAGGACTCCTGATAACAGACCAGCGCGTTCTCAGAGTCCGTCAGGCGAGTCTCGTAGATCTGACCCATCTCCATGAGCAACTCTGCCGCGCCCTCTGAGTCTTCCTGAAGATCAAGCTCACTCGCAGCGACCTCCAAGTAACTCTCCCAATCCTCAATCTGGATCAGCAGTCTGCGCATCTCCCCAAGGGTCAATAAGATCGTGTCCGGATCGCCCTCAAGAGCCGATCCGAGGAACTCAACCGCGCTCGCTTGGTCATTCAGATGTTCGTCAGCGATCTGGGCAGCCTGCCGGTAATAAGCAGTCTTCTCGAAAGACTCTTCAGCCTGCTGAGCTAGAAAAGAGTATAGGTCGAGTAGATCCGCCCACTCCTCTGCATCACGTAACAAACCATCCAATTCTTGGATGAGCTCCAGATTGCCTGAATCCTGCTTCACAGACTGAAGGAGTTCACGAATTCGTTCGCTCATGAAGGCCGCCTCACTAATGGAAATTCAGCTCGGCGAGAGACACATTCTGCCACCCACAGCACCCCTGCTTGCCGGTGGCATCATATCGATGCGGAATCTCGCCTGATTGTTTGGAGAAATACTAGCACATGACGGGCCCATTCGGATCCGTCGAATCTATCACTTTTTGCTGCGGGAACTCCGCGCCTTAAGTTTCTTGATAAGTCTCTCGGCGGTACGCAGTCTAAGAGGGTCTTCATCGCTCGCTCGGCGCTGGGTGTATCGGTTCAAAAACTGGACGGCTTTGGCCGCCTGACCACTGGCTGCATAGGTAATCCCGAGATTGAAGAGCGTCCCTGAATGACCAGGGTCTAACTTCAGCGCCTTAGAGAACTGCTCTAGGGCGTCAGCGTGCCTCTCTTGGGCTCTATATACCAAGCCTAAGTCACGATAGTTCATCGCGTCTCGTGGGTTATTTTCGATCCCGTTCTTGAAGACCTGGGCAGCATGAGAGTACTTCTCAAACCGTCTATACAGATTTCCCAATCGAGCATATGCCTGGGGGATTCTGGCGTTGTACTTAATCGCCTCACGATAGGAGCGCTGCGCCTGATCGACCTGCTCCAAATGCTCATAGGCGACGCCAAGGCGATAGTGACTCTCCGCGTGCTGCGGGTTGCGCTCAAGGGCGACTCCTAGGGTGGTGACAACCATCTCCCACCTTTTGGTATCCGCTAGAACGACCGCCAATTGATAATGATATTCGTGGTGCTTGGCGTTCAGCTCTATCGCCTTACGTAGGAGGGGCTCCGCCTGTTCTGGTTCACCCATCCTCTGCGACAGGATCATGCCTTCATAAAAGAAGGCTCTGTGGTTGGTTGGATCGACCTTCCCTGCCTTGCGAAGAAACTCAACGGCCCGGGACTGCTTACTCATCTTAGAGAACTTCAGCCCTTGATTCATCAGTCGGATCGACTCATTTCGCTCCTGATAACACCCAGAAAGCGACACCATGAACGCCACTAAAGACAGCGTTCGCTTTATCCGAAAATTGCTTAGGAACATTGTCTCCCCAGACGGCCCAGCGTTGAGACAGGTCGCCGCTTAGGACGACTTGAAGATGAATGGATAGCGAACAGTAACGATGCCGCCACCTTTTGGTTGAGGGAAGACCCAACGCTTCACCTTACGCACCAGACAGTTCTCTACGTTCGCGTTACCCATGGTGCTCTCTGCGATCTGAGCAGCGATGACCTTACCCTGACCAGAGATAACAAACTTGACCTTGATCTTACCGTTTAAGTCTCGCTTCGACTGAAGCTCGCGCTCGTAACAGTATCGGTACTCCTTACGGTGCCTACGGATAACACGTCGGATGATCTCCTTGGACAGACCACCAGCAACGATAGGCTTACCCGGAATCACCTTCGGGACCTTCGCGCTACGAGACCCAAGCCGACTGGCTCCACGCCCGTATCCACTCTTTCCTGCGCCTCTTCCGTATGTCCCTACACTACCGACACCGAGCGAGTTTCCGAGCCCACCGCCGCCGCGACCGACACCAGCCAATCCTAGACCACCAAAGCCACTGGCCGCGCCCACCTTATTTCCAGTGAGGTTTCCAAGGGCGTTGACCGCCTCATTACCTATCGCCCGATCGTTGGTTCCCCATACCGCGCTGAGCTGAGAGTCCACTGAGTTGAGCGCGTCTAGCGCCGCTTCCCGTGCCTCCTCCCGTGCCTTTTGCTTGGCAAGCTCGATCGCCTTATTGTCCTCGGGGCCCTCTATCGCCATTCGGCGATCTTTCTTATCCTCGTTCTTGTCGCCCATCTTGCCGGATTCATCTTTGGCTTTCTTGCTCTGCTCACCCTCTTCCTTGACGTCCTTAAATAGGTCCGCCAATCGCTCCTGACGTTCTTCGTCCGGCTTCAGAATGAACTCTACAAAGCGGTCATCCATATTGAATCCATCAAGACCCAATTGGTCAGCGCTCGCTGGAATACTCAAGACGAGTAGAAAGACAAGCGCGTGTAGACCGGCAGCCGTAAAGAGATACTTCAAGAACTGAGGATCGAGCTGCTGCAATAACGGCGCTGGACCAAACTTTCGAGCGGCGGGGACCGAGTTAATCAGAAACACGAAGTCTCCGATTCGGAGCCGACATCGCCCTCTGGGTGGCAGGCGCAATGCACTGCTCTTAGGGACCGTACCAGAAGCGAGCTTCCCGCCAGTCCGCAGCTCATCTAGGCCAAAGACCTGGCCATCGAGCATCACCTCTCCCTGAATACCATCAGGGATATTGACGACCATGGTGGCGCCGTCGGTTTGAGCCAAAGGAAATGGAGAATCAGAGAGCAATCCGGGATCGGCGAAATGCTGCACGTCTCCCTGCTCACCAATGAAGTATGTTCCCTCACCCTCGAAGTGACAGACATCGGTGACCGTCTCTCCCCACATTGCGAGCACCTCAAGTGCGCGCCGGCCGCCTGATGCCTCTTCCTCATCAAACATGGGGACGTTCTGAGCGGTGGGGCGAGCCGTAGGCCGATCTTGCGGTGCGGCCGACTTGGCTTGGGCCATGGTCACGATGACCGTAAACCGACCCACAGAGATTCGATCTCCGCTCTTCAGGCGCTGCCTGGTGATGCGCTCACCATTGACCCACGTTCCGTTGTCGCTCCCGAGATCCAGAACCAGAACCTCGCCTGGCCCGTGCACCTCAACAACCGCGTGCATTCTGGAGACGGTGTCATCACTCAGACGGATATGCGAAGAAGACAGCTTACCAATCTTGATTGCACGATCGGCGAGCACCTCGGTTTGAACGAGCTCGTTTCCGTCGTATATGTCAAATTTGACCGGTGGGTTCTCTGTGCTCATGTACCCTCACGCCCGTCTCTAATTACGGTCGTCTTAAATATCTTCTGCGGATTTCAACATTTCAGGAACAAAGTTCTCTCGTATTCGGATCAGGCTATTGTAACGACCGCGACGACGGGAATCCAAATAGTCCCCCTCGGGACGTACAAAAGAGCCCTCTACGAGATCATCCTCAAAGTCATACTCAGTGTTCTTCTTATACACCACACCAGGATCGTTCGTATCCCCGGTCGTGCCCCCACCAGGCTGAGCGTAGGCTACGCCCACCAGCAGGACCATGCCTAGGACAAGACTTAAGGCCGATGGCTTCCATCTCATACTCAAAGTCTCCCTTCAGCTCCGATACCCTGTTCGGAACAAGTATAGCGCGCTAGGCATTGGCTACAACCCTAGCGTTGGACACTCCCAACCAAGAAAAGTTCCGGCCAAGGCGGCTGAGCCTATTCTTCGCCTTCATTTGGCTGTTCAGATTGCTGGGTTCCTTGATTGTCAGAGCCTGCGCCCTGAGTCGCTTCTTGCTTTGCTTCCTGTTCCTTCTGCTGCCGCATCATCTCTGCGACTTCCTTCATATTCTGAATCTGTATTCGAACGGCCTTGATGCGGTTAGTGACGTCAGTACGCAGCGCACCATCCTGCCTCTCGTGCTGTAGAACGAGCCCATAACTTCGTACGGCCTCGTCTAGCTTATTGAGATATTCCTGGTAAAGAATCCCCAAGTTAAAATGTGCGGGAACATACTTAGAGTTGACGTCTAGCGCCGCCTTATAGCCAGCTTCCGCCTCGCCCAAGCGCTCCAACCCCCGCAGCGCTGCAGCTCGCGAAACCATCGCGTTGACGTTCTTAGGCTCGACCTTCAACACGGCCTCGAAATGTCGAAGGCTCGCTTCGTAGTCTCGATAGTTGAACGTGATCGCCCCAATGTTGATATGGGCAGGTACAAAGTTCGGCTCCGCCGCGACCGCGGCTTCAAAAGCGCCCAGGGCCGAGCGAACATCATCGAGCTTGAGGTGTACGAGCCCCAAGACGTTATGAAGTGTGGCCATTTGGGGATCGATCTTCAGGCCAGTGAGACAGACTAACTTCGCCAGTTCATATCGACCCAGATCATAATAAATGCGACCAAGAACCGGATAGGCAAGAGCGTTCTGACTATCTCCCTGAAGTGCGTTTCGAACATGCTTAACGGCGGACTTATAGTCACCTCGGGCGCGAGCCTCATGGGCCAAGTTTAAGTTGGCTCCACCGTTGAGGCGGTCCAAGACGAGGGCCTCTCGAAACAAGCTATCAGCCTCTTGCGCCTTACCTTCCGTCAGGCGCACAAAGCCAATACTCGCCAGACCATCACCAAACGCGCGGCCGCTCTCTGACGCTTTGCGGTACCAGACCTCTGCGTCGGATATCTTTCCAAGGCGATGATAAGACAGGCCAACATTAAAGTAGGCCGCTCCAAAGGTCGGCTCTTCCGAGGCCGCCTCTTTGAAATAGCGAATGGCCGCCTCATAGTCGTGCTTGGGGCCCTGTGCGTTAAAGGCCTTCACCCCCAACGCAAACGCATTGCGCGCCTGCCCCTTGATGACCGGCGCCTTCACAGAGGGCTTGCTCGCTGATGGCCTCTCTGATGGGGCCCCTGGCGGAGTCAAATCAACGCTGTGCTGCGAACCGCCACATCCAAGAATAAGTAAGAGCGGAGTCGTGATGAGGATACGCTTCATTATTCGACCTCCTCACCCGTCTTCGTGATCAAACCACGATTCACATATGGGTCACTAAACACCGTCGGGGTTGCCCTTCGCTCGGCGTTGTAACGGAACTTTCCTGGCGCCAACTGGGCCAATCGTCGGCCCGCATTGTCCGACCACTCGTTGAACCAACGCAGCTCTTGTGCCTTTTTCAAACACAGCAGAAAGACCTCAATGGCCTGTTGCCTAAAGACCTCCGCCTTGTCGGTCATCGTCCCCTTAAAGGCCTCTGCCTGATCTTCGGTGAAGGCCTTGGGCGATGGATAATTGTAGATCGCGTCGGAG
>CALELH010000476.1 GCA_937902595.1 uncultured Myxococcales bacterium | reverse complement strand
GGTCCGTCGTTGGATCGATGAGCTGTCCAGATGGCCGGAGACGCCCGGAAAGTGGATGAAGTACTTCGAGTCCGGTGATGCGGACGCCCGTCAACTCTGCCGGGTTGAGAACTTCGTGCCCTACCATGACGGATTACGCGAGCTGATCTGCGGTTCCGAGACCCTCTCATTACTCGCGGGACTGATGGATGAACCTGCGGCCTTGTTCAAGGAGAAGGTCAACCTAAAGCTGCCTGGAGGTGCGGGCTTTCGAGCTCATCAAGATGCTCCCGCCTTTACGACCTTTGGTCAGCGGTATCACATCACGATGCTCATCTCCGTTGATGACGCGACGACGAGCAACGGATGTTTGGAGATGTCAGATCCTGTCGAGACCTATCAGTTCTTGGATCAGGAGGCCGACGGTACGATCGCCTTACAGCTTGAGTCGGAGATGAACTGGAGAGCCTTGGAGTTGAGGGCGGGCGACGTGGTCTTCTTTGACTCATACATTCCGCACCGCTCCTCTGCGAACGAGAGCGATGACTCACGTCGGGCGCTCTATCTTACCTACAACCGATTGGCCGACGGGGACGTTCGTGAGGCCTATTTCTCAGCGAAGCGTGCGTCTTTTCCACCTGAATGTGAGCGTGTCGCCGGTGTTGATTATGAGAGCCAGCCAAGCCCATTCAACCTGGGGAACCCCATCCGCTGAAGGCAGCGTTCGAGAGCCTTATTTCTTAGATGAGGGCTGGGTCTCTAGCTCGTGTACATCGGGCATGTGACTTTATGTACCCCGGTGTTCAGAAAATCCTTTTTTTTCCCTGTGAAAACTGCAATTAGAGCACCGAATCCAGACGGCGGGTAGGGAGCGATCATGGCTAAGCTATACTTCTATTATTCGGCGATGAACGCGGGAAAGAGCACGACTCTACTCCAGTCCGATTATAACTACCGTGAACGCGGAATGCGGACCTTGCTGTTTTGCCCGAAGATGGATGACCGCTTTGGCGATGTGCAGATCTCCTCGCGTATTGGACTGCAGGCCAACGCAAACCTGTATGAGAAGGACAGCGACCTCTTCGTCACGATTCGGACGGCCCACGAGCTGTGCCCCGTGAACTGTGTTTTGATCGACGAGGCACAGTTTCTCACCCCAGAGCAGGTGCTGCAGCTCACCCTCGTCTGCGATGAGCTGAACGTCCCAGTCCTGTGCTACGGACTACGTACTGACTTTAGGGGGGAGCCCTTCGAGGGCAGCAAGTATCTTCTCGCTTGGGCGGAAGAGCTAGTGGAGATCAAGACGGTCTGCTTTACGGGCAAGAAGGCGACGATGAACGCGCGCGTCGACGAGCGTGGAAATCAGGTCACTGAAGGCGCCCAGGTGGAGATCGGTCATCATTATATCTCCGTCTCACGTAAGGAGTTCGGTTTAGATCGAGTCTCACCGATCGACTACGAGCGGCCTGAGGATGGTGAGGTTGAGGCGACGCCAGTTGTCTACGGTCAGCCTAATGAAGATATCCCCCCACGGCCTAGCGCCGGGCCTCTAGAAATGGATGAGCCAGCAGAGTCCATCTTCGATTAGCCACTCCGTCGCCTAGACCCCCCCTCTTAGAGTCGAGTATTTCTCCCACATATCGAGCGATCTCAAATTCGGCTACAGTGTAACTGCTTATATACGCATATAGTGTTGTGTTGTGCCTCGCTCATGGAGAACTCGATGCCCAAGAAATATCTCGTCAACGCGCTGCTAGGTTTAGCGTTTACGCTCTCACTGGTTGGCTGTAATTCGTCCGATGACGCGGGGCTGTCTTCGGACGCCGCTTCGCCTGATATGGGCGTGGTTATGCCTGATCTTGGAGCGATGGTAGATGCGGGGGCGTCGGCGGACCAGGGGATTAATTCTGATATCCCTGCCCCGGGAGAGTGGGCCCAAATTGAGCCTGGAGGGGACACGGTCTGTTCCCGTGGCACTCCCTACCGTTTCTTCGTCCGAGGTGGTCGCCCTGACCGCGTGATCGTCGACTTTCGGGGTGGAGGCGCCTGTTGGAATGATCTGACCTGCTCAGTGGCTGGCTCCATCTTCGCGGAGGATGTATCGGACTTCGAGACCCTCAGTAGCTTCGCCGAGAGTGGCGTCTTGGGCGGCGTCTTCGACATCGCTGAAGACAGTGTTTTCAAAGATTGGACCATCGTTCATATCCCGTACTGTACGGGAGACGTGCACTGGGGAAACGCTGTGCATGAATACAGTGATGGCAATAATGTCATTCACCATAAGGGATATGTAAACGCGTCCGCTGCCCTGCAGTGGTTGTATGACCGGTATCTCGACCCTGAAAACATCTTGATCTCAGGGTGCAGCGCCGGAGCGTATGGCGCGATCATGCACTCGGCCTATGTCGCAAATCATTACCTGGACACCAAGGTCGCTGTCCTAGCGGACTCTGGGTCCGGCATAATTACGGATAACTTTCTTACGGACAGTCTGCCCAACTGGGGAGCCCAGCAAAATATCCCGCCGTTTATTGAAGAGTTACAGGTGCCCCTCAGTGAATTAGAGCTCCCTGATCTTTATCAGGCAATCGGCGATTACTTCCCTCAGCATCGTTTCGCTCAGACATCGACGGCCTTTGACGCGGACCAGATCTTCTATTTCGAGGCGATGGGTGGAGACCGACATGAGTGGCCGCCCCGCTTCCAAGACAGCCTGGAGCGAATCGAGGAACGGACGGCGAATTTCCGCGTCTATGTGCCACCTGGTCCCGTTCATTGTGTGACCCCGTATCCCTTCTACAGCAGCCGTACGGTCAATGGGGTGAAGCTGTCGGACTGGGTCAGGGACCTGATCTTCGCAGAGGAGATGCCTGACTCGGTGAAGTGTCAGGGGGAGGACTGCTATGATGATCCGGTCTGTGCGGACTGTGAGATCAACGGCGGCCTCTGGTGCGGTTTCTGTCGAGGCTGGCCTGAGAACTTCCGCCCACCCGCAGAGGCGGGCCCCGAGATGTCAGATGGGTCCGGCGGCGAATAGGACCGACTAGAGATCGACGGTGGGCTCCTCGCCATCTTTGACCACGTGCAGTGTCCGCTGAGGGAAGGGGATGTCGATCCCTGCCGCTTCGAAAGCTCGCTTGAGCCTGAGGTTGAACTCCCGCTCGGCTCCCCAGTTCTGAAAGGTCTTGGTCTTGAACCAGACGCGGACTGTAATCTCGCTCTCGCCAAACGCGATGACGCCCACAAAGGTCGGCTTCTCTGTCAGCTTACTGCTCCACTCTGGATCGGCGTACATCGTCTCGCCTTCGCGATTAATCACGTCACGGACCAGGTCCATATTGGTGCCATAGGCGACGCCGATGTGAATCAAGACCCGAGACCAGCCTTGGGTGCTGTTAATCACTGAGGAGATAGACCCATTCGTGATGTTATGAACACCGCCCCGAAGATCCCGGAGCACCGTCCTTCTTAGAGTCACCTTCTCTACGGTTCCTGACTGGTCGTTAATGCTCACGACGTCACCGACGGCGTACTGATTCTCCAGAAGAATGAAGAAGCCGCTGACGACGTCTTTGACGAGGCTCTGTGAGCCGAAAGAGATGGCCAAACCAAAGATGGCAGCGCCACCCAATATGGGACCGATGTCGACGGTCAGAGCATCGAGGACGAGGAGAAACGTCGCGACATATATGATGAGCGAAAGAGCTTGTGCAGCGACTCGCGCGATGGTCGCGATGCGCTGGTTTTCGTCCTTGATTCGACTCTGAAGCTGCCCCATCTCTTCGTGAAGCGCCGCCTGCGTTGAGTCGTCTCCTTCGGCACGGGCCGCCTCAAGCTGCGCCGTCAAGGCGGCGAGCTCCTCGTTGCCTTCACCCTCCTGATCCGCGACAGCCTTCTCCTCCTTCTTATCGCGGTATCTGCGGATAAAGCGAATAAGCAACCATGCGAAGAGGATGTAGATGAGCGCGGGCCAGCCGACCTGGATAATCTGTAGGCTGGTCGCCAATAAGCTGAGCGCCGCGGTACCCAAAGTGTCCGTTCGCTTCAGCCGGGCATCCATGTCGTGGATCTGGCGCTCCAGGCGCTTGAGCGCGTCAGAGAGGACGCCCTTCTTCGCGCTCAGCAGCCGCCGGCTCTTCTTAGAGGTGAGGACGGCCTCGCTCAGCGAACCCGTCTTGCCATTGGCGCGCTTCGCGTATGTGCTCCAGATCGCGGTCCAGGTGGAGTCTTCCTTGGGGTCTGCTTCTGCGCGACGTCGCTCTCTTTCGCTGACGTTTCGCTCATCTTGTACGAGCTGCTCGTCGGTGACCTGGGCTTTGGAGAGCTCATCGTTAGATGCGCTCAGCTGCTCCGTAAGTGTCCGCTTCTGAGCTGACTGCTCTCTTTCAGTCTTGAGTCGGTCTATCTCGAGAGAGATGGCGGCGACGCATGCTCGATGGTGGGCGAAAGGCGTCTCATCTGTCGTGAGCGGGCGTCCGCACACGTCATCAGCGTAGACGATCTTCTCCTTGCTCGGCTCTTTAAAGCTCCGGAGACGTTCATTGATAGACGCGATGTCTGACTGAATCGCGTCGTAGTAGACCTTCTGATTTTCGACCTTCTTCTGAGCGACCTTCGCCCAGCGCTCCAGTCCCGAAATACGTCCTCTAAATAGGCCGTCTTCGGCGGCCATGCGGGCAGCGAGAATCGTGAGTTCGTTCGCTTTCTTTTCTGTGGCTCCGACCGTCTTAGAGGCTGCCTCTACGGCTCTTCGAGCCGACACATATGCGCTCACACCGGCTATGACGGCTGCGTCTTTAGTTCCGTCTGCGCTGTCTCCTCCATTGAGGACCGCCCGAATTGTGTCTACTGCCTTTGTCTGAGTGCTCGTCGTTTGACTCAGGGCGTCGTGGCCAGCCTGAAGGGCCTTAAGCTCCTGCTGTAGGCCGTCATCGCTCTGACCATTGGCAGAGCGAATACGCGCCGAGAGCGTGTCGAGCCTGGAAGCGAGCTGGTCGAGCTTACGACGGCTCTCCTCGATCTGGGGAGTGCGTTGCTCCAAGAGAGAGCGCAAGGCTGTCTCGTTTGTCTTCATCTGCGCCCGCGCTGCGTTCAGGGTGGTCGTGAGATCTTGCGTCACAGAGGCACGGAGGTCATCGGCTGTCTTCATGAGCCGAGCGCTCTCTATCTTCAGGGGTCTTTGGCCTGTGTCGGGAGCGAGCTGCTTGTATTGGGTGGCGAGCTTGGCCGCCAAGCTGGCTTCTCCCTCCCAGTAGCTGGACCACTCGCGGTTAGACAGCTTCTTGCGTTGTAGAGTCTCCAAGCGCATCTCAAGTAGAGTCTTCTCGCTTGTGCCGGGGGCTGCGTCATCGAGGCCCTTGATGGTTAAGAGGGCGATCTTCTGATTACGGTGTTTCTCCCAGGCGTTCATCAACGAGGTGACTTCGGCGCGGGCCTGAGTCGCTGCGGACTCTTCTGCAGATGCCAGCGATAAAGGCGAAGACACGAGGATTAGACTCGTGAGCGCGATGATTTGATGTCTCATGTTCTGTCCCGTCATAACTGTGCGAGGCGCAGTATCCCCCATGCGGGTCATACAGTCTGATCCGACGCCTCTGGTCAAGTCCATAACGCCAAAGAGTCACTTTGCGCTCCCATATGAAAGCCTCGTGTGAAGGGGCAACTCGGTCAGGATAGACTTCGGCTGCAGCCCGCAAGCTGATAGAGTCTTCAGTAATGAGATTCTTCAGAGAGAAACGCATCCGTGAGCGTCACTTTGGTAAGACGCCGGATGGATGGAACATCGCGCTACATCGGATACCACAGCGCCGCGTAGACAACGGGCATCCACCCGTGTTCCTGTGCCACGGCTTGGGAGCGAACCGTTATAACCTTGATGCCCCGGGTGACAGCTCCTTGGCTCAGTGGCTGTGGAATCAAGGCTACGAGTGTTGGATTGTTGAGTTACGTGGTGCTGGAGAGTCCAGCCGCCCGCGGAGAGGCAATGACCTAGAGTGGGATTGGACCTTTGATGATTACGTAACCCAGGACATCCCCACAGCGCTTGAGGTGATTGAGAGGGTGACTGGCCACAAGCAAGTGCATTGGATTGGTCACAGCATGGGCGGGATGATCGGCTATGCATATCTCCTGAGTCAGCAGCCAGAGCGAATTCGCTCTCTCACGACCATCGGGAGCCCGAGCTTCTCTCGCTTAGGCAATCGTTTTTTTGATCGGATATTAGGCCTTAAGACCCTGGTAAAGCAGCTCAAGCGCTTGCCCTACGAGGGTACGGGGGCCGCGATCATCCCGACGATGCCACTGTTCCGTGAGACCTTTGGTCGCCTGGTGACAAATCCGCGCAATATCTCCAATCGAGATCTCATGAAGATGATTTATCTGATCCCATCGGATCTCCCAACGAGTCTGCTTATGCAATTGGCGGATTGGTATTCCGAAGGTGGGTTTACTGATGTAGCGGGACAAGTACGCTACTGCGATGAGCTGGATCGGATTAAGACGCCGAGTTTAGTCGTCGCGGGCGCGGTTGACCGACTCACGCCAGAGGAAGAGATCACCCACGTATATGAGAGCCTAGGCTCTGAAGACAAGGAGCTGCTTGTCTTAAGCCGGGCCAATGGATGCCGCCACGACTATGGCCACATAGATCCAGTCTTTGGTCGATGGGCGTCGAGCGAGGTCTGGCCAGCGATTCGCGACTGGATCGCATCCCACTAGATGACCCCGCGGGGACGTCTACATGCCGTCCGGTTGACCACCAGCGCCCTCTTCTCCGTCGACGATATCAAATGCTGCGCACGCAGTGTTATGCGCCTCAGTCTCGGCTTCGCACGGGTAGCCAGTTTCGGCTTCTTCATACCAATATGAAAAATAGTCCTCACAGCTGAGATCGAGGATGCATTGCGACAACACTTGATCTGCGCGAAGACAGGCCGCGAGAACCTCATCAGCTACCGCGTCTGCGAGCTGCTCTCGATAATCGCACATGTACGAGATGCACTCGTCGGTCTCCAGAGCGTAGTCTGGGTTACACATGAGATCCTTGGCGCAGTCCAGGGCGCACATGCGATCAAGGTCGGCGGCGAGCATCGCGATCTCCACAGCGCCGTCAACGCCAGCACCACCCGTCGCTCCGGCGCCGCCAGCGCCGCCGGCCGCTTCGCCGCCACCCGCGCCGCCAGTCGCTTCAGACGTGTCCGCGCCGCCCGTCGCTCCAGCACCGCCTGAACCGCCGGTCGCTCCCGCGCCTCCAGCAGCCCCTGTTCCGCCTGCGCCTCCAGAGCCGTCGGCATTATCAGCGCCACCCGCTCCGCCCATACCACCGGCCGCTCCAGAGCTCGATTCACCGCCGGTCGCTCCAACGCCACCTGTCCCTGTCTCACCACTGCCCGAGTCACCACCGCACCCGCTCAACATCAGGGCTAGGGTCGCCACCAAGTACATCCAACGCATGTCATCCTCCATCGTTCACGAGCAGCGTAGCCACAGTTTGGCCGGCCACTGTACCGCAGATAGCGAGCAAGTCCTATTCTAAGCTCTCCAAACGATCATTGGCTCTACCGAACGCAGACCAATAGTCGTCGATGGGATCATGTCGTGGGGGCGCGACCTCGTCGGGGCCAGTGTCGGGGAAATCACTCGTCTGGAACATCCAAGGTCCATCACTGCTTAGGCCGGCATGATATAGCGCGGTCTCTGCATCTTGTGCTCTCAGGCGTACTGCGAGGACGCCGCTTAGGCCTAGGACTGAGAGTCCATCTGCCCGCAGCGCGGTCGTGAGGTGGGTCGTATTTTGGTCGTAGCTGAGCAGGGCGACGGGCCGTTCACGTGTACCAAAACCACGCATTAAGCCTCGATAATACCATCCAGTTTGAGCAGCGTGCACGTAGAGGAGAAGCTCAAAGTTTGGGTTAATGGCGCGGGCCGCGGCTAACGCGTCTCCCGCCCTGAGGGCGACTTCATCTTCGAGCTCTTGGTAGACGAAGCCGATCAGCCCTCCATCGACGAGCCAAGCCAATCGGTCTCTGTCCGAGAGGGCGCTCGCTTCAGCGCCCAAGGCTGCATCTCGATTCGAGATCAACTCGATCACGTGGGACCATGTCTCTTCGTCGAAGATGTACCCATCACTATAGGTGAGAGACCCCGCTCCATATAGCTCGAGGTCAAGGACGAGGCCACTCAGACCTATGTGATCAGCTGTCGCCTGCGCGGCGCCGACCAGGAGTGGCCTGAGATTGCTCTGCCACCACAGGTCCGAGAGTGGAGGGGGCGCGTCGAGGCGGCGCTCATAGACACCAATGGCTGGGCCGACCTGGTCACGAGCATCTTCATAAAGCACATTACGGTAGTGCGCCGCGAGGGCCAGGAAGGTGTTCGCGTCCGAGGCATATTGAGCAGCGCTCGCCATGACCTCTGAGATTCCATGGCTTGGGTCATAATCGATCAGCAGGCTCGCCGGTAGATGCGCCGTCAGCCCATCCATATTAGATGTCAGCATGCGCGTTATCACCGCGTTCATCCTCCCTGGAGGTGCCAGCTCACCATAAGCGAGACGACCTCGTACTCCGCGAAACCACGCGGGGGTCGTTCTGGGGACCGGCTCTGGAATTCGCTCTCTTAGCCACAGGGGCTGACTTGGCGTCTCAGGCACGGGCCTGACGCTGTACAGAAGAGGTGGCGGTGCGTGCTCCGAGGGGTTGTAGAGCGGCATCTGTCCGCTGAAGCAGCCGTCGCCATCCGATGATGAACCGACACGGGCGTTCTCGAGCCAGGCCTCGACCAAGGCGCCGCCCATGGCCTCTGTTTGCTCCAGAAGAGAGGGCTCTAAGATCGGCTGGTCAGCGCCCACACTCGAGTGGAAGGGCATCTCAAGGATACTGCGTGGTATGAGAGCGACGGAGCCATGTCCAGCGGGCGCTAAGACAGCCACGGGCAGTGCTTCGCTCGGTACGGAGAATGTCTCTTCTCCGTCCTGACGGTCCCATGAGTAGACGTCAACATGTGCCCGGGTGAGGACCTGTACATCGGCACCAGCACAGGAGATTGAGGCGGACCACCCTAGGGCTAAAGCGTCTAGACTCTCTCGGCCTCGAAGATCCGGGCCAGGAAAGGCGACGGGGAGCCCAATAGACCACTCGAGAGACGTCACGTACGCCCAGGGGCGCGTTGAGTGGAGGGGAGGCCCGTCACCAGCGGGTAGGAATATGTCACCAATGAGAGTGTTTGATTCAATGCGCGCTGGGACCTCAAGGCCCTCCAGCACCTCATTGAATCGATATGTCTCGTTTTGAGAGAGCCGTCGATCGGCCCAGCCATGAGCCGTAGCGAAGAGTACGCTCCCACCCTGCTGGACGAACTGGGTGAGGGCATTCACGGACGCCGGACGCATGAGTGGACTAGGATCCCCAGGCCCGCTTCCTCCTGCGACGATGACTAAGCCATATCGACCATCTACATCGGACTCAGTGATGTGAGGAAACCAGCGGCGATAGCTTACGTTGACTTCAGCGTTCTCAAGGGTTCGAAGGATCCCTGCCCAACCGATGGATGGACGCATGTTGAAATCAACCATCAACGCGCGTTCATTAGGAAAGATTACGCGTTCGGGCTGATTCGCTCCCGATCCACTGTCAACGAGTCGGATCGGCCCGACATCCTTGACGCTCGGTTGTCCGGCGTCCGTGCTTGGTGCTGGCAATTGAAAAAGATCGCTCGGGCTCGGTGTCGAGCAGGCGATGATCAGCAGTGTGACTGAGGCGATGAGGCTGTGGAGGGCGTAGCGATTGTTCACCATCAAATACCACCACGATCTTGGACAGCGGAGCGGTCAGCTCTGACTAGACGACCTGACTGGCGCGGGGTCGCCCGCGCCAGTCAGGTATAGCCTACTGCTTGACCTTAAGCGACCACGCGTTTCGAGTGCCGACATCAAGATGTGCGAGGTCACGGATGCTCAGGAACCACCGACCAGATGCGTCCAGACCATTAAACTCATCAATCTTGAAGCTCCGCTTCACGTCATCGCTGCTGCCGCCTTCGCGATTGTAGAAAACCTTCGACACGCCACCTTTTCTTAGGGTGATTTCTAGATCAGAGACGTAGGTGTGACTGATGTCGAGGACAAGCTCGAGGCCCTTGATGCTTCCGTCCGCCTCGACGTCGATGTAGCTCTGGATACCGTCTATATTGTTGTCGGGGATCTCAGCCTTGATCTCATTTTTGAACTCCTTCACCTCCGCGGGCGTTGTCTCCTCGCCGACGGTGAAGTCGAGAGTCCAGTGGTTCAAGGTGCCGGTGTCTACTCGATAGTTGTCACTGACAGACAGCGTCCAGTCTCCGTTTATGGCGCCGACGCCGTCGATGGTGAAGGTCTTCTTCAGATCATCAGTGGAGCCGCCTTCCTTATTTTGGAGCACATACTCACGGCCGTTCGGTGCCGTGAGCTTCAGGATGAGATCGCCAACGTAGGTGTGGGTGATATCGACAGAGACCTTCGCTTCGTTGACCTCGACCGCGTCGCCGACCTCGATCGAGCTGCTGATACCAGTGGACTTATTGTCGGGGATCTCGATGTTTACGTCGCCGCTCGTCACGCTGATGACCTCGGGAGCAGGCCCCTCTGTCGCTGTCTGGTCTTCCTGAGACATGTCTCCCAGCAGACGAACCTTCTGCATATTCACGAAACGATTACCGTTCAGAGGTCGGAAGGGAAGCCACACGAAATCCGGGTGATTCTGAATGCTATCGCCATACCACTCACCACCGACAACCTCACCATCCTTAACCTCAAGGATATAGGTGTAGGTGTCATTCCGGCTGTACCGGTTGAGGTTCTCTGCGCCTTCAGGGACTGTCGATGCGTGTGACTCGGTGATCCAGTCAAGGGTGGCTGAGACCTTGTAGAGAGTGTCGACGTTCTTGTTGTAGCAGTAGTCACCTTCGCTGACGTCTACACCGGAGATGCAGTCGGATGGGTTCTCGACGTCAACGTTCAAGAGCTCATGTGCCTCGGCCGAGGTGACCTCATCCATGGAATGAACCGTGTACCCCTTGACTGGCTGGTTCCACACCTCGTAGTCGAAGGTTCGGTCTTCGACAAAGCCGCGCTTCTGAATCCCGATGAGGTTGGCCATGACCACGTGGAAGGAGCCTGCGTTCAGGTCACGGCAATTCTCACTGATGATTCTACCGGTCGTCTCGTCTCGCTTCACGTCGAAGTCATTACAGCGGCCACCGATGAGGGACGCGTCAGATCGGTCGTAGATGACTGAGTAGAGCGCCTTGATGTCACCCACGGTGAAGTTAATGTCGCCATACTCCGTTGGGATCGTGACCGTGTGCAGAGGCTCCTTTTCGAGAACCGCAGCAGGCGCCCAAGCGTGGCAGAGGCCCCACCAGGTCTCTACGCCACCACGATCGCACCGCTGCTCGCAGCGGTCTCTCTCGGCGCCCTCGGGCTTACTCTCACACGCGGTCACACAGGTGCTGTCCTCTTTGGCGTCACAGCGATCATCAAGTGATCCTGCGAGAGCTGCGTCGCGAGTTCGCTTGTTCCCCTTGTGGTTAGATACGTAGCGGGCGGCGGGTCCGAGCTTCTCGTAGTACTCGGCGTCGAAGGAGCCTTCGGAGCAGTCGCTTGCGTCGAAGGGACGCAGCTCGCTGACCGAGCTCGGGTCCCAGCCGTTGAACGCCACGTCGTATTTCTCCATGGGGGAGAGGTCATCCAAGTAGTTGCCGGTGTTCTGCCAGCGCGCGTTGGTTGAGTCTTCGTAGGTGGGCCAATAGGTGTCAGGCCAGGCCGCTGTCTCCGTCGCTCCCTCCATGGGGAGGTCGGCGAGCGTACGGTTCATGACGACACGAAGGCCGTTGGGGTTGTTCCGGTTATTCCAGGCGTCAGCCTTACCGTCAGCGAGCTTCTCGGCGGCATTACCCGTCTCGTCTGGCTTGCCCTCTGTGATGCTTTGGGGACCGTCGGTGGGTGAGCACCCGGTCGCGAGCCCGAAGGCTAGCGAAGCAGTGAGAACGCTACGCAGGTTGAATCCAATCATGGGGTTTCTCCAATTTGTGCACGTGCTGACGGTTTGTCAGCGAGTGAGTATTCTTAAAAACGTTTAATTCAGACTAAAAATGCATGCCTTCTAGGACACTCCCTCAAGCGTCCAGAGGATTTCGCGGCCTCAAGACGCAACATGCGTGCCAATATTCAAGATTCACCCGATGTTTCTCGAGGAGAGGCGATTTTTGGCCGAAAACGACTGAATTATGGGGATCCATGGACACCCTCTTGGCCGAATGAACCAGAGAACTGGGGAGAGAGAGCCGGAAATACGGAGAGCTGGGGTCAATGGACCCCGGACATATTGGCCCTCGCGCACACCCTGTGTCGACTAAGCGTTGGGTCATTTTCGGGGGGGCGAGACTACTACTGACTCAGAAGCAGGACGTGCGGCCGTCCATGGGATCACTCTCAGAGGTCGGGAGGATCTCCGTCAGGTAGGCATAATTCTCCACGCAGAAGAACTCCGGTCCCATACCATTGAGCTGGGCTCGCTCAGTGAAGGGTCGATCAAAGCCCGAGTCCATGAGGTGATTTGGCCGGTCCCTTCGATTATGAAATTGGTCTCCTCCGGGATCTGCGAGACCGACGCTGTGGGCGATCTCGTGAGCCATCGTCCCACCCAAGAGGTTTCCGAGAACAAAGACGGCGCATCCGATCGCTTGAGTTCGATCCGATGACGTTGGACATCGTGATCCATCTACGAGCGACTGAACTTGGTCTATCTCCCGGACTTCCACGGGCCGGCCGCCTCTATCGGGTCGAAACGGGTCAAAAATTTGGTCGAAGATCTCCGACGCTCCAGGGTTGGGCTGTACACCTCTTGGTGGATGCTTGGAGAAGGCGAAGAATGACTGCAAGAAGACGCCGCCATAGCCTGGAAAACCATCCTCTTGAGTCTGCGCATGCACACCCCCTATTTGGTCGTACAGACGGAGGTTTCCATCATCCTTTCCGGGGGTGTTGTCGTAGCCGATGAGGCCGATTCCATTAGGGTCTGTGCCTGTGATCTCGACTGTTGAGAAGAGACGATAGTCTTCAGGTTTAGTGGTGCGAAACTCCACGCCGATCCCTGCGAAGGTCTCTTGTGCGCGCCGGATCATGGTCTCACGGACAAGGCCCTCCATGGCACGTAGCCCGAATTGGGCCAGGGCGTCGATGAACCCTTGTGTAAAGACAACATGGACGACTTGGCGCACCGGCTCGATTCGGAAGCTCGAGTTGATCGGATCGATGGTGACGATGTCGTTTCCCTTACGAAGTCGAACAGCAAACTCGCCCACGAAGGTCCCTGACTCACTCCGAAGATCGATCTTCTCTCCGAGCTCGTCCTCTTCGTCGAGCACATACCGTACGATGTCCCCGGCTTGGTACTCAGTGATCAAGCTGAGGCGGATGGCTCGATCCGCTCGACCATTGTCGGCGTCGAAGATCCCGTCGAGCTGAATCTCCATCACCTCGTCGCTCGCACCCCCGATGAAGCCAGCGCCTTGGAACTGGACGTACCCTCCGAGGGACGCGCCCTCCGATTCCACGAAGGCCAAGCTGGATGGGAGCACGTCAACGTTCCAGAACTGTTGCTCCGATGCAGTCGAGACACCGTTGGCGTCTACATTGATGAGGCGAACGCGCGACTCGAGTCTCCCTGGTCGAATACCGACGAGCTCAGGGGACAGCAGCACCGTACCGTCACGACGGGCGGTGGAGTTTAGCACCGTGAGTGGGATGTTTTGGTCCACGATGGGTCGACCGGACGTCTCGCATGGGGGAGCGCTGCCCCGTGGGAGGAAACAGCCGTTGACTACAAGGCTTGTCGTCCCTTCTGCGCCGCCTAGAAGCACATCTTGAGCCTGGACCGTCATGGGCGCGTTTAAGGTCGAAGGGCCGCTCTGGATACTCGAGAATCCAGGGATGAGGGACGTCGCACACTTGAGTTGTACAGAGATTGTGCTCGGCCGATACACCTGGTTGGTCTGAATCGACGCGACCTCGATGCTCGCCTGCCCTGAGAAGCTACCGACCCCGAAGGGGCAGACCTCTCTGAACACGAGTCGATCCATCTGTACCGAGAGTTGAGTAGAGGACTCAACCGAGACGAGCAGGTTGGCGTCGACGGTAGTAGACTGCCCGCTCTCCGACATCGCGACTCCCTGCATACGCAGTCGCGTTGTGCCCAGGATGGAGGTGACAAAGCCCGACCCTTCTACCCGCATCGTTGTTGTAGGGAGAATCGTGAGGGGGTCGATTCGGCGCAAGCTGATCTGCTCAGGCCACGTTTCACCAAAGTCAGGGTCATCATCCGCGGCGCATGAACCGATCGCGAGAGCGAGGGAAAGCGTCAAGAGTCGAGTGGATGCCGATCTCATCATGTCGCAATTAGGTCCGGTTGAATCTGAGGCTCAAGGGTTTCCACCTCCGCCGGCTTCGACATCAAATCCGATCAGGTAATCGTTTGATGACCCGCGATATCCTCGGACGACGACGTAGTAGCGCCCTGACTGATCAACCAGATAGCGGAGTCGTTCATCGCTCGTGGTCGACTGTCCGTTCGACACGTCGCAGCATGGGGTGAGGTTAACGACGGCGTCCGGTGAATACAGGTAGACGTCGAGGTCGTCGATGGGGTCTTCATGATCGAAGAGGACATCCACCACGATGGTCTCACCGGCGTTCAGGTTAATGGCATACCAATCTTCATTGTCGGGACAGATTGTACGTGAATCCAGAGAGTCTTCGGCCGCCACCAGATGAGCAGTCGCCGGTCCATCATCTTCCTCGAAGGCGTCATCGGTGCAACAGCTCCGCGCGCTCGATTCGATAGTCAGCGAATATCCATTGTTGATACGATTATTAATGGACCACGCGTGTACGTAGTAGAAGCCTGCGTCAACGCAGACCTCGATCTCTTCGTTGTCCGTAGATGAGTATCCGGCGGCGATGACCTGGCCCAAATTATTCAGCACCGAGACATCGATATCACCATCCTCGTGGGAGAAGAGGGCGCGAACGCTGAGGTTTGTCTCTGACTCCAAGAAGACCCCATAGAAGTCTTCGTCGACTCGATTCCCGTTACTGCAGAGCATAAGACCGTCGATGCTCTGGCCAAGGGGTTCGGGACCTTGAACCTGCTCTTGGGTGTCATTCTCTTCGTAGTCGTCATCTTGGCACTCTTCGACGCAGGACCCCGTATTGGGGACGCAGACGAGTTCCGTCACGAGATCGGTGCTGGTGAGAGGTTGATTCGCGCAACTGAATCCATCGGGGCATTGTGCTCCACTGGACGCACCTTGCGTCTGTCCGCAAGCGCGCGGAAATCGACCGCTAGGATCAACGTCGCCGGTGGAGCGACATGAGTATGCGGCCTCGCTCGCGTTCCAACCACACGCGTTGCCTGGTCCACAGTTGATACGATCTATCTGACCACCAATACAGATCACCAATTGTTGCCCATCACAGCATCCAGCGGGGCTGATTCCGTTGCAGCTACCGACGCCTGAAGGTTCGGCCCCACACTTGGGGAGACAGACGGGTTGTCCGCCGCCAATATCGACACAAAGCCCAGATCCACAGACGCTATCCGCAGCGCAAGATTCGCACGGGATAACTGGCTCAGCCTCATCTGGAGGGGAGACCTGGATGGAGAAATATCCGGACTTCGGCGCGCTCGATCTGTGGTCGCAATTTCCGCCGGGATCGTCATTGTCCGTCGCCTCGATGAAATAGTAGAGGCGAGGATCGGCGACGTTAAGTAGCTCGGTGGACCCCTGAAGTGGGACGGTCGCGACGTAGAGCCCATCTCGCGCTGTCCCTGACCTTCGAGCCATGTTCAAGACTGACATATCAGTGATGTCTCGCTCGTCCATATTTACCGGGCGTTGCAGGCTGTAATAGACGGTCGGCTCAGGGGTACCAACGCCGATGTCATCGGCGATTCGAGCGGTCAGCTCTACCTGTGTCTGGCCGAGTGTATTGACCGGGGGTTCATGTTCGACAGTGGGTGCGCGTCCGGGGCAATCGACGCCTAACGCCTCGCGAAGCAATAGGCTGAATGGCTTTCGAGTGATGTGTCCATCACCGTCATCGGCGGCAAAATTGACAGAATAGCGACTGGCGAGTCGCACCTGGTTTGGCGTTGGGCACCACTGGAATGTACCCGAGTTATCTCCTGCATCTTCAAATCGGTATCCGTCTTCAATAGGCGCCTCAAGGAAGATGGCGACGCGGGGGGTGTCCGTGTCTTGAACGACGACCTCGAATTCGATGCAGTTGGAGTCTCCCAGGTTTACGGTCTTTCCTGATCCGAGTGGCTTTAGGAAGGACGGCGCCGCGCTCCCGGCGACGACGCGAACCCGAAAGTTTACTCCTGTACTCTGACCCGCCGAACTCGCCTCTATCCGAAACACATGCTCGCCTACGTCACGAGCGAGGGGCGTCCACCGCAGGTACGCTCCGTTGGCACCAAATGGCACAAATTGAGGTGGACTGGGTCGGTCTAGAAGATCTGGAATCGAGGGGCTGCGTACTGAGAATCTGGGGGCGCTTCCCCCGGCGTTCAGGACGATCAACTCGACGGTGAGCTCTGCGCCCACTCGTGTCTGCTGATTTGGGACAGCGTGAAGCAGGAGCGTCTCGGCCTCGGTACAGGCCGCTAAGGTCATAAGGCTTACGAGGAGCGTGAGCCACCTCGATCGCTGCAGAACTCCTTTGAGCGTCACTATATCTCCCACTTCGTCTCGCTATCCTTGTTCCCTTCGGCGTCTACCATGCCATCCGAGGTCCAGTCCAGCGAAGGCGACCATCCATCGGGTCAGAGACTCTACTCAACTGTGCTTCAGTCCGTGAAATTCCATATAGACTTTGGCTAAATTAGACCTCGCGGCTCGACCTGTATGTGAATAAATAGGACGCTCTCGAGTCTGCACGACGCGGACGTGAATTGCTGACCGGGCCTCATCATTCCAGACAGGCTCGCAGCGACAGTCTTTCAGAGGTAGACTCAAACTGAGTATGACTCGTAGATGCGGTCACCGAGGGGGAATGAATGGGCATTAAGAATTCCATATCGCGAGGCATACTGTGCTTCGCCGTAGCGCTGGTTGGGATCACGCCTATGACCGTTGAGGCGAAGAGGGCTCGCGGTAAGAAAAAGAGCGCGGCGAAAGTGCGCGCGCCTCTCAGCAACACGCAAACCCCAATGCCCCACGAGCGAGCAAAGAAAGGTGCAGACCCGCGACTCTTGGACTTCGCCGATGTGGACGGTGACGGCGTTGAGGAGTGGCTCGTTGCTCAGGGAAAACGTCTGTTTGTCGCCAAGATGGGTCTTCAGGCCATCGGGGCTCACTACGGGTACCTGAGCGGAACCGCCGAGCGTCTCTTTGCTGCACACATGCGCGGCAAAGCCGACGCTGAGGTCTGCGTGGTGGTGAACGCTCCCAAGACAAAGCGGAGGAAGGCCGGTCGGTATGTTGAGTGCTTCGCTCTCAAGAGAGGCCGAAAGAACCGAAAGAAGGTCAAGTTCAGGCGCATGCTCTCTCAGAGCGGTGTTATCCCGTCTGGTGGTCACATCTTCCCAGGGGATTTTGATGGGGATGGAAAGGATGAGTTACTGATCTATCAACCCAAGTCAGGTGCACTGTCTGCGCTCTCACTAGGAAAACGTAAGCTCGTACCGAAGCCGGGATTTTCTCTTGGCGCGCTGACGAAGAAGACGCTCAGGAGCGCTCAACTGCGCGTTGGTCGGTTGACCTCAGACCGCTTCGATAGCTTGCTCGTCCACCATCGTAAGGCCGGAGATCTTCGGCTGTATACGCCGAAGAAGACTCCGAAGGGGATGAGCTTCAAAGCAGGATGGACCACGCGCAAGGGGTTTGTGGGTTCGGGTGAGTATGTCTCCGTGGCGAATACGTCTGGTGACTCTCTGGATGAGATCATCCTCCACACCTATGCAACAGGAGAGAACCGATTTTATGAGGGTCGCTTAGGGAAGAAACGAGGCCTTAAGGATTCATCCGCTGCTGATCCTGCGGAGATCAAGACCTTTAAGAAGAGCCACCTTGTTTGGGCTGTTGTGTCAGGCTCCAAGGTGCGCGGCGGGCACAAGACGAGTCGTCGTCGGCACGACCCTGTTGTAGAGCATTGGTCTTGGGGCAAGCGGAGAGCCGCTGTTCATGTCGCACTGTGGGACAAAAAGGCTAAGCGTCCAGCCTATGGATGGTTTTTCACCCAGCGTCTTCTACACCCCGACCTAGATCAGGATGGTGATGGAATTGAGACTGGCTGGGAGCTCGGCGGATACGATCCCTTCAATAATGGATTGATCTTTGAAGCCCTCAACGAGTTCGGTGCCTCGCCGTTCATCAAGGACATCTTCGTCGAGGTCGATTACATGCCGGGCTTCAAGATGAAGCCAGCGGCCATCGCGCTCGCGACGAAGACAATGGCTAAGGCGGGGATCAACCTGCACATCGTACAAGACGAGAAGCAGGGGAACGTACGGCCCGAGATCCCGTTGGTGAATCTAGACGCCGAAGGCAAAGAGATGGCCGATGGATTAGGCCATGAGGACGTGCCTTGGCCGGAAGACGGCGACGAGGGATGGCGCCGCTACGTTGACCCCATCAAGGACCGTTATTTCACTCCAACGCGGTGGTCGATTTTCCATTACTGCCTATTCGTAAACCAGTATTGGGATGACGCCTCAAGTGACTCGACCGGCTATTCTCGAGGAATCCCGGGGAGTGATTTCATCGTCGCCCAACCAGAGTGGGTCGGAGAGTCCTTCAAGGGGGACGCCCTGGTCCGGATCCAAGCGGGTACTTTCCTTCACGAGTTGGGGCATAACCTCGGCTTGAATCACGCGGGTATCGACCCGAAGACGAAGAAGGACGACCTCTTCTACATAGACGGCAAGCCAAATCACGTCAGCGTGATGAACTACAACTTGCAGTTTGGATATGAGCAGGACGGTGATTTGAACTTCAGTTACTCGAGTCTGGCTTGCGAAGGGTTGGCTGAGAATTCGGTCTCCGAGTCATCGGGTATTCAGTGCAGCGGGCTAGAGAAGGGGTCTACGGTTAAAGTCACCGTGTTTTCGAACAACTGTGAGGAGAAGTTTGGTGATGGTCATCAGATCACCATTGGTCAGGCCACGGACTTCAACGCGACAAAGGGCTCAAGGGAGACGCTGGCGAGCTTTGACGCCAACTGTGACGGCGACGTATCGACCTTGCCGGCGACCCGAAATGAGTATCGAGATCTTAAGTTTAAGGGCGGTCTCATTGGGACCAAACCCGGTAAGCGCTTTAAGTTGGCGATAAAGTCAGCGATCTCAAAGATATTTAGTGGAGTAAAAGGAAAGAAACGAGCACCTCCCGCCGCGGGCCTAGCGAAGCTTAAGTCCGTCAGGAAGCTGCTGAAGAAGCGATCTTGGAAGGTCAAGAACAAGAAGAAACGTCGCCTTCGAGAGATGAATGGCCAGCGGTTTCGGCGACTGGTGAAATCGCTGAAGAAGACGCCCAAGCTCAAGATGAAATCGCTGAAGTCCTTCAAGGTCACGAAGAAGCGTACGCTGAAGGGCAAGGACTTAGCGAAGACGGGGAGCACCTTTAACCCGAAGATTGGACTTCTCGTTACCCCCAAGCTCTACAAGGGGGCAGGTGCCACCAAGTCAGCGAAGTCCACCAAGTCGGGCTGGAAGAAGTCCGGAAAGAAGAAGGCCGGAAAGAAAAAGTCCGGAAAGAAAAAGTCCAACCGTCGTAAGAAGAAGTAACCCCAGCTAGCTCTGGGCGCTCACCGATATGCAGCTTGAGCGTTGGAGAGGCGCAGCGCCTCTCTGAGCTTCTCTCGCGCTCGGTGAACTCGAGTCTTAATCGCCGGAATAGAGGCGCCTGTCTGAAGACTTATCGCCTTCACAGAGCGCCCGTCTACGTATCGTTGCATGAAGAGCTCGTGATCTCCCTCCCGCCCTTGTCTCAGAAAACCATCGACTACACTCAGGTAGTGGCGGTCGGCTGCGACCGTCTCCGGCGTGGGGCCACCTCCAGCGTGTTCATTCCAATGATTAACTTCGACAGGGATTAGGCGTCGGTCCGTGCGGAAGCCAAGGCGGACTGAGTTGATAACGATCCGGCCCATCCACGAGGAGAAGCGAGCCTCAGAGCGAAACTTGTCGATGTGTCTAATTACTTGAACGCAGCTCTCTTGGAGGGCGTCCAGGGCGCGATCGTGGTCTTGGCAGTATCTCAGCGCTAGTCGGTACATCGCTGCATAGTGAGCTTGGAGAAGCCGGCTCAGGGCGCTGCGATCACCGCGTCTTGCTTTGTCGAGTAGCGCGCGCTCTGTCTCCAGGTCCAAGTGCTCTGAGACCGTGGTTTCCAACATGCTGATTATCCCCCTAATCCAGCAGAGTCGTCCGCAGCCGTGAACGCCGGCTGTGGACGACTCTGCCCATCCCCCTGAAGATAATTGTGCGGGTATATCCTTACTAAAGCCTGACATGCAGATGTCTAAGTGATTTGGCTGTACGGAAGTTGCCCAAGAGTATGACTCCGTTCGTGAGGAGTGACGGTCGATGTAACGCTTCAGAGCGCTGGAGACAGCGTAGGGCTTTGGTCATTGGCGTCGATGGATGTGCGCGCTGAGTTGCGTGGGCGCCAGGCCCCGACTAACAGGATCAGGTGGGTAACTCATCCGATGGATCGAACCGATACCCGATCCCCCAAACGGTCTTGATTCGACGTCCATCGGCACCAAGCTTTCTCCTCAGTCTCGAGACGTGTGTCTGGAGGGCCTCCGTAGCCGAGTCGGGGTTACGAATGATGGAGTCGATGATTCGTTCACGTCGGAGCGCTTGGTTCGGCCGCCTGATAAAGAACTCGAGCAATGAGAACTCCGTCGGTGTCAACGAGGTCTGCTTCTTCTTTACGTAAAGTTGGCGGGCGATCAGATCGATGGTCGCGTCTCCGAATGAGAACTCTCGGGGATCAGGTTTGGAGGCGAGGGAGCGCCGAGCGACTGCCCTAATGCGCGCCGACAGCTCGTTCGTCCAGAATGGCTTTGTGATGTAATCATCGGCGCCTAGATCAAGCGCGCGGACCTTGTCCTCGCCTAAGCTTCGGGCGCTGATGACGATGACCGGTGTGTCAGAGTCCCTTCGGATGGTCTCGAGGAGCGCATAGCCAGAGCCATCGGGTAGCATGAGGTCCAAGAGCACAACATCTGGATTCGTCGAGTAAAAATGGTCTAGACCTGCTTGTCGGCTCGTCGCCCACGCGACGGCATAGCCCGCCTTCTCTATCTCAGGTTTGAGCTGCTGCCCAAGACGCGTGTCGTCTTCTATGAGCAATATTCTTATCGACATCAG
>CALELH010000475.1 GCA_937902595.1 uncultured Myxococcales bacterium | reverse complement strand
GGTCTGTCCCCTTCCAGAATTATCGCTGGGAGCCATCTCGCACTATCGAGGTCGAGCAGGAGTACTCGGCCGGTATTCGCGCTGACGCCAACGCCATGTTCGAGAACCGAGGAGAGAACAGAGCTGAAGCACAGGTGAGCGAAGGGTCTTCGATGCGCTCTCTGACCGACGGAGTCAACATCCAAGCAAAGGGCTTCTTCGACGCGAACACGAAGGTTTCTACCCGCTACACGATCACTCTCTGGCGCTGGGAAATGCGCGTTCAGGCTGGCGCCACCGGGATGACCTGGGACCTCGTCGCCCTAGACCCTGAGCACGAGCGTGACCCTGGCTACCACGAGTACTTCCTGGTTATGCAGGCACCTCGTGGTCAAGAGGTTCGCCTTGAGGCTTTGGACTTCGCGTCGACGTTTCGGAATCGCCGCGGTGGTATCGTAGATTACCTGGTACCGGATGATTTCCATGATGTCTCAGTGAAGGTCGCCGACATTGTCCTGATGCCTCCACAGGTCGCCAATTGCCCTGAGGGCTTCGCCGAGACCGATGATGGTTGCATCCCGGTATGCGACGAAGGCTTCAAGCCTGTAAACGGTGAGTGTGTTCCTGACTGCCCACAGGGATTTGTCGCGAACGGAGACAACTGCGTCCCCGACTGTCAGGAAGGATTCGAGCCTAACGGAAACCGTTGTGACCCTATCTGCGCTATGCACGAGCGATACTATCGTGGTCGCTGCATCCCCTACTGCGACGAGGGAGAGCGTGTCGAAGGTGACGCCTGCGTGCCCGTATGCAATGACGGCGAGCGACTAGAGCGTGGTGACTGCGTATCGGTCTGCGAAGACGGAGAGCGCTTCGCGAACGGCCGCTGCCGCAGCGTGTGTGACGACGCCGAGATCTGGGAAGACGGAGAGTGCGTACCTGGCTGCAGTCGTGGACAGGTCCTGCGTAATGACCGATGTGTACCTGACTGCCAGACGGGCTTCCACGCAGAGGGGGACACCTGTGTACCTGACTGCGGACCTGGTTACCGCGCAGTGGGCAGCCGCTGTGTCTTGGACTGCCCTCCTGGAACCTATGAGCAAGGCGGACGATGCCGACGCTCCAGCCAGTGCTCGGAAGGTACACGACTTCAGAACGGTCAGTGTGTTCCATTCGGCCCTAATAATGATGGCGAGAAGGACTTGGACGCGATTCAGAGTGCTTCGGCCGAGGGCGGCTGCTCTAGCCTACCCGGTGGGTCGTCTAACGGAGCCTCCCTACTGCTCCTGGCCGGTGTTTTGCTCGGACTGCGCCGCCGTCGCTCCTAAGACAAGCACAGGGCCTTCACTCCCGAAGGCCCTGTCTTTCAACGCCTCTCTCTACGTGACGACTTCCTAGGCAGCGAACAACTCCCTTTGCCGTTGCCATTCACTGCTTTCCATGGAATGTTTCGGCGTTCCGTTACATCCGCGTCGAGGCCAAGGGTCTTACCTGGAGTCATCGTGATTTACCGCACCATCATCGCCATAACCGCCCTCTGCTGGCTGGGGGTGACTTTGATGTCGAGCGACGCTCACGCCAAGTTCGAGTCGGTCCGAATCACGGACACGTCCCCCAAATATAACATCGCCAAGTCCTCGTCGTATCTCTTCGACCCTTCCTACGATTTATCCATCGAAGACACTTCGCGTCCAGAGAGCGTCGGTGACTATAAACACGATGGACACCCCATCATGAGTCACGGCTTTGGTTCTGCCGCCATCTGGGCGGCTGTTGATGTACAAAACACGAGCGATCAAGATAGGTGGTATCTCGAGTTTACCTATCCCCTACTAGACATGATCGATGTGTATCTGCGGACCTCAGATGGTCGCATCCATCGCTATGAGCGAGTCGGCGACTCTGGTCCATTCGTTAGGAGGGTGCTTCAAGTCCCGCAGCTGGTCGTCCCACTCGATATCCCTGTCGGGGAGACCTCCACTCTGTTCATCCGGATCCAAACAAACGGCACCTATATGTCGCCGATTATTCTGCACACCGCAGAGAGCTTTATGGTGGCCTTGGAGCAGCACCAAACACGCAACGGCATATACTTCGGTGGGCTCACGATTCTTGCCCTCTACAACCTGTTGCTCTTCGCGTATTTTCGCCAACGTCAGCACCTCGTCTTCAGCGGGCTGACCATCGCGATGATGATCTGGTTCTTTGGCGAGATGGGCCTGATGGCCGAGTACTTCTTTCCCACTTCACCGAGCTGGTGCGATCACATCATGGTTGTCACCTTGTTCTCGATCTCGGCTCTCGGGTTCCTGTTCAATTACGTTTTCCTGGAAGAAGCGCTGAGTCCCCTCGTTCGGAAGCTACTGATGTGGGCCACCTATGGAAGCCTCGCGCTTCTCGTGCTCAGCCCTCTGATGCATTACGCTCTCGGAACTCGTATCGGGATCGGCCTGGTCATCGTCTACCTAGGGAGCTCTCTAACCGTCTCTCTCCGCGCCTTACTCAGCGGGTATCTCCCTGCTCGTATCTTCTTCCTATCGAACTTCTGCGCAATTGGTGGTGGCTCCGTGACCGTCTTGAGAGATCTCGGCATCGTCTCCGACCCGACGCTCTCGCTCCAGGGACCTCTGCTCGGCATCAGCCTCTTTATCTTCCTCCTCTCCTTCGCGCTCACAGACCAGATCAGTCTGGTACAGAAAACAAAAGAAGCGATCAGCGAATCATTCGCGAAGTTCGTCCCCCGCAAGCTCGTCGCACAGCTCCTAGAGACTGGGCAAGTGGCTCGGCTGGGCGGTGAAGAACGTGAGGTCACGGTGCTCTTCAGTGACCTCAGAGGATACTCAACGATCATCGAGACCCTGAGTCCCAATGAAGTGATCCGGCTTCTCACGGAGTATTTTGATGAGATGCAAGCGTGCGTAGAGTCCAATGGCGGCGTAATCCTCGAGTTCGTCGGCGATGGAATCTTAGCGGTGTTTGGAGCGCCTGCGGAGTTGGAGACTCACACAGAGAGCGGAGTCAGGTGTGCAATCGCGATGCAGTCTTCGCTGGATAGCTTGAATGAACGCTGGGATGAGACGGGTGTCTCATCCCTCTGGCAACGCCATGGTATCGAGAAGCTCTCCATGCGCATTGGAATCCATACAGGGACGGTCATCGCCGGTAACGTCGGGAGCCAACGCACCATGAAGTATGGCATCGTCGGTGACGCCGTAAACGTCGCCGCTCGACTCGAGGCGCTGAACAATCATACGGGCACTCGGATCTTGATGACCACCGAGACCTGCGAACGACTCACAGACGGTCTCGCTGAAAAGGCGAAGTTTGAGGGAGCCTTCACCCTAAAGGGTCGAAACCAAGAACAGGGCGTCTACAGCATCGGTGGCACAGCGTGTGACGACTCCCTTGCCCTTGAGTCAGTTAATTTTTCGGTGCTCGCTGAGGAGGGCTAACCGCCATGAGCGACTCGATCAACATCGCGAGCATTGAAGCGGCCGCGTCACGCATCAACGGACTCATCAAGCGCACCGAAGCGTTGCTGAGCCCATCTCTCTCGAAAGAGCTTGAGGCGAGAGTCTATCTGAAGCTTGAGAATACCCAGCATACCGGCTCTTTCAAGCTCAGAGGTGCATCTAACATGGTGCTGGGCCTCACAGCCCAGGAACGTCAGCGTGGCGTCGTGACGGCGTCGACAGGAAACCATGGTTCAGGGGTATCTTTTGCGTCCAAGATGGCCGAGTGCCCAGCGACTGTCTTTGTTCCGAAGACCGCGAACGAGGAGAAGCTCAAGCTGGTTCGCGAGAATGGCGCAACCGTTCTAAGAAGCGGCGACGACTGCGTTGAAACAGAGTTCAACGCCCGAGCATACGCGGCAGAACATAGGCTGAGCTATATCCCGCCCTACAATCATCGCGAGATCATCGCGGGACAAGGTACCGTAGGGCTTGAGCTGCTTGAGCAGATTCCGACCGTCGATAAAGTCTTTGTCGCAGTGGGTGGGGGTGGGCTAATTTCAGGTATAGCGACCGCGCTCAAAGCGCGACGCAACGACATCGAGGTCATCGCCTGCTCGCCTGAGAACTCCTGCGTCATGCACCATTCATTACAAGCGGGCACCCTGCTCGATCTTCCCTCAGAGCCGACGCTCTCCGATAGTACGGCGGGCGGTATCGAGCCTGACTCGATCACCTTTCCCATCTGCCAAGCGCTCGTAGACGACTCGGTGACCGTATCCGAATCAGAGATCGCCGAGGCGATGGGTTATATCTATCGTGTGCATGGGATGGTGGTAGAGGGCGCGGCTGGCGTCGCACTGGCCGGCCTGCGTCGAATGGCTACCGAATGTGCGGGACAAACAGTCTGCGTCGTTCTCTGCGGCTCGAATGTGCCCAAGGCTATCTTCGAGTCCGCTGTAAGTCGCGACTAGCGAGGGCCACAATCGGCGCAATCTGTCCCCAGCTCACATAAGGCAAACACTGATCCGGCACCGCCATCATCGCATTCTCCATCCATAGAAAAACGGCAGGTATTTTCGCACAAGCCTCCCTCGTTGTTCCCGCCCATATCATTCGGGTCGTCAGGATTATCAGGAGCGACTGGGTCCGCGCTTTCACTAAATCGGCCGGTTACCTGCCAGGTGCGGCTGTTACCTGACAGTTGAGGTTGAACCACGCCGAGCGCGAGACCTGCCGGAACTCCAAACTGGGTCAACACTTCGGGTACCACAAATCGAGGGATAGGCAACGCTGGAATACTCCC